>NZ_JAYGHR010000094.1:0-48811 GCF_034932365.1 Limnoraphis robusta BA-68 BA1
TGCGTTCCTTGCAGCTTCATTTCATACACAAGCATAGATTATCGGCATCAAGCCACGATAAACTTATGTTAGCATAAAATAATCCGTCGTGAACGACGGGGCTTTAAACCTGCTTCTCTTGGTAAATGGACTTATCTAAATTTGTGAACAATATCAAATCGGTTTCCAGTCGTCGCATCCAAAGCGAGTTTGCAGAACACTTTAACAGCGTCTATTGGAAAGATGTGCTTTGGAATGAGTCGTATTTCCGAAGCGTCATGCGGTGGTGTCACTGTTTCGGTTCTGCCTCAGTACATCGAAAATCAGAACGCACCCGACTAGCGCTATAGGAGATTGTTCGTCTCCGCTTCGCTCCGACTCACGCGCCTCTCATCCCGACGCTCACCAAGAGCGGGTAGAGCGCGGGGCTTCCCGTCTAAGTGCTAAACTTATCATCTTCGCCTGTTTGGGGCAGGCAAGTCCAGGCTCAGTTTCAATCCGCTTGAATCCAATGGAACATAACGGACAATGGCGATTAAGTTGCTTGAATTTGACTGAAGACTTTATAACGGACTCAGGTAAGCTATAATATACCTCAAGATTTGAATTTTGGGTGTGTAACTCAGGTGGATAGAGTAGCTGCCTTCTAAGCAGCCTGCCGCAGGTTCGAGTCCTGCCACACCCGTTGAAAAACTGTTGTCTAACAGGGTTTTCGGAAAGAAAAATCAGCCTTGACATCCTCTCCGTCGTAAACAACGGAGATTCCAAACATCACTATTTGGGCTTCCTCTTTCTATGAGTTGACTTACAAGGATTGGGTTTCCCCGTCCAAGCAGAGGTCAGTCTCTCGGGAGGCGTTGATTTCCGTCTGCCCGACGGTATTTGATAGTTGTTTAAGTGCAGATTTTAGAATATTTTTGGCGGCATTTTCATCTCGGTCTGCTACATACCCACAGTGAGGACATTCGTGAAGTCCGGGTGCTGAGAGTTTTCACAACCTTTTCACCACAATTTGAGCAGTTTTGAGACGTGTATGCAGGTTCAACGGCAATCACCGGAACCCCATAAATTCTCCCAAAATACTCCAACCATTCTCTAAATCTGTACCAAGCAGCATCATTAATTGATTTGGCTAGATGATGATTTTTAACTAAATTGCGTATCCGTAGGTTTTCAATCGCTACCAAGTCGTTAGACTGTATGACGTGTTGGGCCTGTTTACAAACCCAATCATTACGTCTGCGTGAAACCTTGAGATGCGACGGCGCTCTATGTGCGGACGCAGGTTCCGCACCCGCACCTCCCCTACCCAAACGATTCCTTGCTTTTTTACGGTTTTGACTTCCCTTTTTTGTTCTTGATAACCGACGTTGCAGCTTTTTAATTCGTCGCTCATCTTTTCTTAGAAAACGGGGATTCTCTACCTGTGAGCCAAAAGAATCGGTGTAGAAATGGTTTAAACCGACATCCAAACCTGTTTGTTTGTTACTGAGTTCTTTGTTTTCCTCCCTTTCATGGTCTATCAAAAATTGAGCATAATACCCATCGTGTCTTCTAATCACCCTAACCCGTTTAATTTGTTGGAGTTGATAGAAGTGCAAATCTCGACTTCCCCATCCCCCCTTTTGGTTCCCCCTTAGAAAGGGCAGGGCCGTTTCATTCTAACAAAATCCAAAGCCAAAACCACCTGTTATTAAGCCATCTTTGACCTTCTGTAATTGAGGAAAATCCCAAGAGTCGAAAAAGGTTTATTGCAAGAGTTTGAAGAATTGATAAATTCGTTCGTGCTTGAAAGTGATGTATTTGAGAATTATCCTCTTTAAAAATTACATCTTTGACCCAATGAAGCCGATTCTCTATTTGCCAATGCCCTCTAATTATCGTCCCCAAAACTTGAGCTTTTTCCAACAGGCTACTGATGTAGTAAGCCACTTGATAATAATCCTTATTCCCTCTTGTTCCCCATCTTTCAACCCGGATTAAACTTTCAACTCCACACCAGTCAGGCTTGAGAGAATCAAGACTTTTGAAAACCAAAACTTGACGTGATAGAGTTCGACCATGACTCTGCTCTTGTTCTAGGCTAATACTGCGAGGTTTTTTATTTTTGGTCGCCGATTCCAAAGATTGATATAATTTTTTTTGATTTTTTTTGACGGGAACTACATAATGATTTCCCGATTCAACAATAGATTGAAGAGTTGGCTTTTGACAGTGCAAAGCATCCAGAGTAAAAACCTTGTTCTTTAATGAGCAATCCCTGATTAGCTCTTGAGCTTCCTGAATTTCTGAACTGTGTTTATTCTCGAATCTTTTCACCCCTAAAACAACTCCATCTATTTGACTATATAAAGAAACCATAACAACAAAATTTTGGCAGTGATTCTCGTAGTTTTTCACTGTACTTTTCAAACTTTTGCCATCAATACAAACCCAATCGCTGAACTCATCAGATTCACACAAATTACCAGACCATTGATTAAATATTTGCTGAAGTTGTAGCCAGTCTACTCCCATTAACACTCGTCTCATTGTCGAATAAGATGGTACTTTTTCTGAGAAAATCTTAAACTTTTTACCGATTAACCCTTGATTCGCTTTGGCAAAGTCTCCCAAAGCTCTATATCCTAAATATCCCTGCATCGTTCCTAAAATAATTATCAATAAAATTAACCACAAAGGATATCTTTTGCCTTGGCTTCGGCGAAAGTCCTTGACTTTTTTGAGTTCTTCAATTAGACTGTTCATATCTAAAGTTTTTTTAAAAATGCTGGCGATCGCTATCATTCTACATCAAGAGCGATCGCCAGTTTTATTATTAAACTTCAGATTAACCGATGGGAGTCCAAAGTGAAGTTTTAGCTTGGCGATCGCTATGTTTTTCTAGGATTTTAGATTTTCTGAAGAAAAAAGGAGTAAAACAGCCTAATTTCTTATGTCAAGCGCGATCGCAAAATTTTAGAATGAAACGGCCCTGCCTTAGAAAGGGGGGATAGGGGGGATGCTTGAAACTTGTCGGAAAACGTTAAATAGCGTCTATCCTCTGAAAGTTGACCGCCCGAAGTTTTGTACTCAACAGATGCTCTGACTTGGTACTTTTTAAATTGGGGAAAGCCTTTTCGACCTGGTATTTTTTGCCGACAATTTTGATAAAATCGTTCAATTTAAAACAGATAGGATAAGGATTTAACGGATTAAGCTATCTGTGAGATGCCAAGATCTATGGGTTTTACAGTTAAGTTAATCCGTTCTTCCGCTTCTCTATCCGTTTTTAAATTGATGCCCATGCTCTCTCTGCGTGTGCTTGTCGAGCCATAGAATTGAGTTTGTTCACCCAAGGAAAACTAGGATTGTCTGACAGCAGTTTGCAGTAGCGATAGGCATCGTTGCGGCTTTGAACTTGACCATTTATCCATGCTTTGATGATGCTGTTACGAACAAACCTACCAGTACGGATAGCTTCGTCTAACTTTCTGTACTGGTATTGTGTTCCTTGCAGCTTCATTTCATACACAAGCATAGATTATCGGCATCAAGCCACGATAAACTATTGTAGCACAAAAATAATCCGTCGTAAACGACCTTGCTCTAAACCTGCTTCTCTTGGTAAGATACTGGGGTAAAATCAACTTACCAACCCATTGTTCCCGGCTCTCCTTTAAACGGGCCTACAATATTTTTGGTGATCCAACCTGCATAAAAGTTACCGGGTTGGGGTGTAACTAATTCATCACCGACATAGCAAGCATCCATGACATTCGCATAGAAGCCATAGGAGTCTTTGATCGGAACAAAATTCGGGGTGGGATCAAAGTAACGCCAAGCACCGGGATAGACGTGTTTATCGCCTAATTTAACTTCGTAATAAACACAGCGGCCTTTCCATTCACACAACGTTATTCGGGGGGTTTCAATCAAATACTCTAGCTTAATGTCTTCTGCGGGTATATAGTAAGCAGGCGGATGACTGGTTTCTAAAACTCGTTTGGCTTGTTGAGTTTCGGCGATGACTTCTCCATTAAAGATGATTTTAATGGGTTGACTGACATCTTGCCAAATTGCCGGACGGGGATAATCCCAAACAGACTCTTGACCCGGTTGAGGAGGAATCGGTTGTGGTCTCATTTTAACGTGCTTTGATTGTAGGTTGTCTTGATGGTTATCTGAGTTAAATTATAACGTAAATTCAAAAACTTTATGGGAGTTGAAACGATAAAATTGATTTGGGTTAATATTTTAGATCATCATCTAGAGATCTTGTTGGGTGGGAAGAGTTTTAGAGCAAACTTTTCTTTTTTGGCTTCAATAGCAAACAACATAAATAAATTAACAAACCTGCCGCCATTCCCGGTAATACTTCATAAATTGAATTAGAGAGTCCCAAAACGGCATTCCAAACGGCGGCGACGGTAATTCCCCCCAGCATCATGGTGACTCCCACCGCCGGGCTAACAGGACATTTCCAAGCTCGTAAAACTAATAATGGCCCTAAAGCAGAAGCCAATGCTGACCAAGCAAAAACACCCAACGCAAACATATTTTTATCACTGGCTAAAGCAATGGTTAGGACAATAACTGTCACGGTTAAAGTTGCTAATTTTGCGAGTTTATAAGAGTGAGCGGTTTCTGGGAAAATATCTTGACTTAAAGCGGCTGAACAGGAGAGAATTTGAGAATCAGCCGTGGAAACAACAGCCGAAAATACTCCGGCTAAAATCACACCGACCCAAACGGCGGGTAAGAGTTGCATTGCCATTTGCGGGAGGGCTAATTCTGGATCTCCATTGGTGATTAAATCAGGAATGAGAACTCTTGCAGCTAATGCAATGCCAATAGCAGCAGCAGAAAAGATGATGTACAAAACGGCATAAATATTGCGGGCTAAAGCCATGTTTTTAGAGGAGTCAAGAACCATTGCTCTCACCATAATATGCGGTTGACCGACTACTCCAAAACCAGCACATAACCAACTGAGTAAAAATAGCCCAAATCCAAACTGAAGATTAGGAGGAACGGGATTAATTAAAGCGGGGTCAGTTTGTTCTAATTGTCTCCAAAGTTCACCCATTCCTCCACAAGCTGCGATAGAAACAACTAACAGCATCAACATGGAAAACATCATCACAACAGCCTGCACTGCATCCGTCCAAATAGAAGCTCGAATTCCGCCAGAAAAACAGTATAAAATGACGATAATAGCTCCAACAATGATGCCGAACGAGTAGTCCCAACCAAAAACAGCATAGAGAGCTTTACCGCCAGCGATCAGTTGAGCGGCGGCATAAGCACCGAGAAAAAGGATGGTAATTAAAGCAGAAATAATAGCGATAGAACGATTTTGTTTGCAGTTGTTATTTAAAAAAGAACCAATGGTTTCGGATTGGTTTTCTTCGGAAACTTCTCGCAACGGTTTGTGAACAATAAACCATGCTAGATAATCTCCCAAAAACCATCCTAGTAATAGCCATACTGACGAAATTCCAGCTTGGTAAGTAAAGCCAATTGTGCTGATGAACATTCCGCCACTGTGAGAAGTTGCAAAGGCTGAAAGTCCAGTTAACCAAGGATTAACGTTTCGACCCGCGAGTAAATAATCGGTGGTGTTGTTTTGCTTTTTAGTCGCTGAATAAATCCCGACAACGGCAAATAAGAGTAGGAAGGCGATAAAACAAATTGCAATGATGACTTGAGTTGACATTAGATTTAGAGGAGTGGGGGTTAAAGTCAGTTGTTCACGGAGAATAGAGTACAAAGAAGTCCTTTTTGTATCCTATCGCATTTACTGATAGAATAGATGAAATTCAGCTTATTCAAGGATAGAACCCTTTATGTCAACATTCGCTCCTGATCTTTCGGTTGAAAAAGTTACCCATTCCCGCCTTAACGAACTCAACAGTGACAAGATTCCCTTTGGTAAGGTATTTAGTGATCATATGTTTGTCGCTTCCTATGATGAGGGAAATTGGCAGGAGGCAAAAATTGTTCCCTACGGACCCGTAGAAATGGCGCCTTCTCTGTCTGCTTTACATTATGGTCAAGCGGTTTTTGAAGGAATGAAAGCCTATAAAAGTCCGGCCGGAGAACCGTTACTGTTTCGACCTGAAGCGAATTTTGAACGGATTAATTTATCAGCTCAACGATTATGTATGCCGGCAATTTCTAAGGATGTTTTTCTAGCGGGCTTAACAGAATTAATTCGACTTGATTCAAATTGGATTCCTGCGGGAGAAGGAAGTTTATATATCCGACCGATTTATTTTGCGACGGATGAGTTAATTGGTTTGAAACCGTCTGAAAGTTACAAATTTTTTATTATTACTTGTCCAGTGGGGGCCTATTATTCTCAACCCGTTAAATTGATAGTTACAGAGCAATATGTTCGCGCTTGTGAAGGGGGAACAGGTGCGGCGAAAGTTGCCGGGAATTATGCCGCGAGTTTATTAGCCGATAAAGAGGCGAAAGCTCAAGGTTATGATAATGTGATTTGGTTGGATGCGATTCATCGAAAATACATTGAAGAATGCGGTACGATGAATTTGGCGTTTGTAATCGATAACGTTGTTGTTACTCCAAAACTAACGGGAACGATTTTAAATGGAATTACCCGTAATACTGTGTTAACTTTGTTTAGAGATATGGGAGTTGCTGTTGAAGAACGACTGGTTTCTATTGATGAAATTGTCGAAGCTTATGATGGCGGTGTTTTGATGGAAGCCTTTGGAATGGGTACGGCGGCGACGATAGCTCCGATTTCAACGATTAACTATCAAGGAAGAGATTTGACTTTGCCTCCGGTTTCTGAATATAAGTATAGTCATGCTGTGGGTCAGAAATTGGAAGACATTAAAACAGCTAAATGTGAAGATCCTTACGGCTGGGTTGTCCGAGTTTAATTTTGATTTTTAATCCTGCATGAAACCTCTACAAATTAAACAACCTCCCTCGTTGATTCATGCCCCTTTGGGATTAATTTTGGGCTTCACTTACCCCTTTAGAGCCTTGGGTTTGTTTATCCGAACGCCTAATCTTTGGGGGTATGTGATTGTTCCTATTATCGTTAATATTATTGTCGGTATTCTCCTGTATGTGGGGTTACTGTTTCCGGGCTTGAATGGGATTGAGGTTCTCGTTTCTAACTTAGATCATCAGATTGATACTTGGGTGGCAAATTTACCAACCTGGTTGAGGTATTTAGATGTATCTGCGGTGATTTTGGGTTGGTTACTGCGAATGGTGTTAGTTGGGGCTTTACTGTTTGTGATTGGGTTTCTATTGCTGCAATTTGGGGGAATTTTGGGTGCGCCTTGGTATGGTCAACTTTCGGAAAAACTGGAAGAATTAAGAACAGGTAAACCAGCAGTTCTCCCCCCCAATAGTTTAACGAGTATTTTCCAAGATATCGGACGAGCGCTTTTATTTGAACTGAAAAAAATCGCCCTCCAATTGGGAATCGGAATACCGTTATTACTGCTCAATTTTTTACCCGTTTATGGCTCGATTTTATTCACAATCGGCGGATTTTCACTGGCGGCGACGGTGACTTTTTTAGACTTTGTAGATGCTCCTTTAGAACGACGACGGTTAAAGTTTAGAGAGAAGTTGAAAATGTTCCGTTTAGCGTTACCCGCAAGTGGGAGTTTTGCTTTCGTTTGTTTGGGATTAATTATGATTCCGTTTGTGAATTTACTGGCTATTCCAGTCTGTGTCGGTTCAGGAACATTATTCTTTTGCGATCGCCTTTGGCCCTATTATTTTGCTTCCCAAGAACAGACGACTTCCGCAGAAGTTCCCCCAGTTTAGTTATTTGAGAGGAAGTTGATTCAGGCTATTTCTCTAACTGAAAAAGGTCTAGACCTATTGAAGCCTGAACTTTACATAACACCTGTCTTTGTAAAGTGAGTAGAAGATTAACCCCCTCTATTGTAAAGATTTGCTCAAGTTAGGATTGAATGATTGTCTTTTAAGAGGGGTTATATTAGGGTAAATATTAAGAGGTGTTCATGCAAGAGAAACTCATGCAAAAGGCACCCATACAAAAGGCACCCATGCACTCATGCAAAAACGGTTAACTGGTAGGGGTAATTTATGAATTCCCCCTACGCTCTTGGTGACTGATAACTGTCTCTCTATCACCCCATCGATTATCTGTAGCAACCATTTAAGTATTTCATATAAGTTGAGGGTCGGTTCATCGCGGAGATAAAAAAGAGAATAGGGTTGATTTGAGAAATCGTAATTTTGCCAGCCATCAACAAAACAAAACCACAAAATCGAGCAATCTCGGAGTATAAAACATTGAATTCAACAATGAAAAATGTAGACCCACTGATAGCCGTTCAAAAGCTAACAACGGACTCCTACTCCGATGAACGTTTACCCGGTCAAACCCTTGGAACTCTCTCTGGGAGTGGCCTGCTGCGTCAGGGAAGCGACCGAGAAGGAGTGATCGCCATTGATAACGACGCTTTGCGTCTACCTTATTTGCTCAAACCGGGTTGGGGACGTCAGGGAATAGCCTATGGGCCTTATCGTCGCAGAAACGGCTTAACTTTGGCGGTGTTCATGCTGAATGGTCACAACACCTCACACAGAGCGGATCTTCAGCAGTCAATCCTGGGGCGATCGCTGCGTTGGGTCGCCGGGAGTGGTTCACGCGCCCCCCTACAGCAGTTCTTGGGTTTGGTCGCAAGTCCCTACAAACAGCGAATGTGGCGGCGATGGCAATTTTGGGCGAATAACACCCCGCAAGGGTTTCAGGAGTCGCGTCTGGATAAAAACTTGGCGGTGGGCTGGTTTGCGAATCCGGTTCCGGTTGATCCGCTTAACGAGGGAAATGCTTTTATTGTTCAGGGGACAGGCTCAGAAAACGGAGAACTTTGGACTCGTGTGGGTGAAAGGCTTCAGTCTGCTTTTCAAGGCTTGCAAAACCTGCAAGTTTATTATGTGGTGATTTTGCGAGAAAAAGGTGCCGTCTATTATGCGTCTTCTGTTCCCAACGTTTTGGGACTGACGGCTTATCCCGAGCTGCGTCCTCTGGCGATCGATCCCTTTAATACGGATAAAAGCGTTTATGGGGCTATCTATCAAAACGTTTTAGGACAAACTGGGTTTAGTATTGATACGCGAGTCTACGGTACGCAAATTGTCGAAATTCCCTCGTTTACGCAGTGGTATGGTACCGCTCACGGGGCCGATCGCTTAGTCGGTAAAGGTTCACTTAACAGTATGGTGGGGGAAGTTGGGGGAAAGTGGCAGGTTTTTCAAGGAAAATATCAACGGTCTGTTCAAGGTGCGATCGCGATCCAATCCAATAGTTTTGCTATTTTGAATCCCCGTCAAACGAGTGGACTTATTCATACTTTAATTGAGACTTCAGATCTTATAACACCCGTTGCTATTTTGTGGCGAGTACAGGATCAGGAAAACTGCTGGTGTTTGTGGCTGAGTGAGAGTCAATGTCAGCTTCAGATTAAACAAAAAGGCAGGGGTAATAGTATCGCGGTTAGTAATGCTTTGTCTTTGCAGCCTAACAGCATTCATTCGGTGCAAATATTGGATGATGGCAACAGTTTTAACCTCTATCTCAACGGTAAGTTATTGTTTAATACATCTTTTAATGAAACGCGATTTCAACAAGCAACTGGGGCTGGTTTTGCGGCAAAAGAGGCTAATCATCAGCTTTATTTTCGCGAGTTTGAAGTTCATCCGCGTTCGATTTCTATTCCCCATGAAATAGACATGGGTTCGCCTTGGTTTGAAAATGGAAAGACGAGGGTTGTCGTAGAAAAATTTGAAGGTTCGGCTCAAGACTTATCGGGAAAAAGAACAACTCAAGGAAATAAAAGCTGGCACAAAGAATTTGGAAAAGGAGCGATTATAATTACGGGAAAAAATCGGGCAAAAGTCAAAGCAAGTTTGCCAAATCCTAATCCGGGTCGAACGGTTTATACCGTTGACTGGGATGATGCGTTGTTTGCCGATGTGCAAGTAGATATTACTCCCCCAAAACTCTATAAAAATAAGAAAACGGAAGGTCGAGGGGGATTAATTTTTTGGCAAGATGAAAGTAATTATATGATTGTGGCAAATTGTTTGAGTGCTAGTTATACGGGGGCTTCGATTTCATCATTTTTTTGTATTCATGGGTTTGAAGATGTTTATGATGCAGTTGGGGCGTCGGTGGGGCGTCGGATTAATTGGGGCGTCACTCATACGTTGCGGGTAGTATTTGATGGGATGAATTACACGGCTTTAATTAATGACGAACCTGTGTTGTATCGGGCTTTAACTGATGTTTATCCGAAGTTAAAACAACCGCTTCTGATTCGTCGGATTGGCTTGGTGGTCAATTGGGAGTGGGGAGGCGATGATATGGGTACAGTATTTAATAATTTTGTTGCTCGAGTCTAACTGTTAATTTTACCCCTGTTATTCGTGATGTTTTGGGGTCTGGTTTCCGGATTATTTCCACAAATTTGCGACAACAATGGAGTCAACCTCAGTCTGTTTGGAGGCTTTGACGGTTGGGGAATTATAAATCGTGACGCTATAATTGATCAATGCGTGGGCGCAGGACTTCGACAGAACTGGCTCACTCTCAAATCAATAGTCGTTAATTACTTATGAAAAAAACTTTTTCAGACCAGAATTTGTTGATTCTGCTTGAAGCCGGATCTGGTGTGATTCTTCTGGTGAGCATCTTGCTAATTTTATTCACGACCCTTTTACCCTTTAACTTTGTTTTTCCTGAGAATCTATCTCTAGAGTTCATCATTGATCGCTTTACGAAGCATAGTAGCTGGACGGATTTATTTGCGAATTTGTTGCTTTTTATTCCCTTTGGCTTGAGTTTAGCTGCTTTGTTGAATAAAAATAAATTCAATCCCTCAGATACGATTATAATTGTTGGTATTTTTAGTCTTATTTTATCATCATCGGTTGAGTTATTACAAGTCTTTTTACCTTCCCGTGCGCCGACTTCAGTCGATCTATTTTCTAATAGTCTCAGTGGTTGTTTAGGAAGTTTGAGTTTTTACGTGATTAAAAACAAACTCGAACAAACACCTGCAACTTTTTTAAGTTCTCTGTATCGCTCGTTTCGATCCCTGCTTTCTCTCCCCAGTTTAACTTTTGTATTAATTGGGTATGTGATCACTGTGAGTTTGCTCTTATGGAACTTACAAGCCGCAACTCAACTGAATGATTGGGATGATAATTTGCCTTTAATTATCGGTGATGAATTAACAAGATATCGCAGTTGGGAAGGTCAAATTTCTCAGCTTTGTATTTCCAATCAAGCCGCATCAGAAGCCGAAATTTCTCAACTTTTATCTGAAAAAAAATCCTGTGCAGCGATTGCTGATTCGTTAATTGCTGATTACGAGTTTACGGAATTAAAAAATAACTATTCTGATAAAACGGGAAATTTACCGGATTTAGAGTGGATAGAAACCCCCTCAACAGAGGTGAATGATCTAGGTGTTTTTCTAGGTAAAAATCACGCTTTAATTAGTACAGAACCCGTCAAGTCATTAAGTGAAAAAATTCGACAAACTTCTAAATTTACTTTAAATACTCAAATTACAACTTCCAACTCAACCCAAGATGGCCCTGCTCGCATTTTATCGATTTCCAATGATGTAATGAATCGAAATTTTATGATCGGACAGTCCGGTTCAGAATTACGGATACGTTTGCGAAATCCGATAACTGGAAAGAATGGAATGGAACCCGAAGTTCAGATTTTTGATGTATTTTCAAAGCCGAAAACCTATCAGATGATTATCAGCTACACTGGCTCAGAATTAAAAATTTATCTAGACAGTATTGAGAACTTGTACAGCATAAAATTTACACCTGAAGCCGCTTTATTTTGGTCTGTTTTTTCATCCTTGTCCGAAAAAATGCCTCTGAATCCCGAAAATAATCAATTATATTATATCCTTTATCATGGACTTATTTTTATTCCTATCGGACTCATTTTAACGTTAATTTCTTGGGTTTATCGGGGTAATTTAATATTCTATCTGCTGTTAATTTTAGGCGGTGTAGTGGTTCCTGCTCTTTTAGTTGAAGGGGTTTTAGCAAGTAGTCTAAATGGAGTTTGGACTTGGAAATATGTCGGCTTAAATATGGTGATAACGCTGATCACTTGGCTTGTGCTGAGAGTCTCTGTGGGATGGGGGTTGAAGTCTCACTAATTCCTGAAAAAATTTTGTTTAAATCTAATACAAATCCCGACAACACTGGATCACCGTTAACGGTTGCGGGATTTTATAAACATTCTATTTGAGTTGGTGGGCGGTCAATATAAACTTGTTGGTGGATTGGGTCAATTAACCATCCTAATAAGGGAAAAAATTGTTCATCTGTCATCTCAATCACTGGATGCAATTGTACAATGAGAGGTGAACTTTCTGTTTGATAAATTTGAGTAGTATTCATCACAATGACTGACTCTGTTTATATTAATGATACAGGATTGTTTGAGAAAAAATTAGCTTTGAGTTTCATGTAATCTTTGACGGGTTAATTCTATCGCAAACTGCAATGCAGCTTTCATGCTCGAAGCATCGGCTATCCCTTTTCCCACAATATCAAAAGCTGTACCATGATCAGGGGAAGTGCGAATAAAGGGTAAACCAATGGTTGTATTAACAGCCCGATCAAATGCCATTAATTTAACGGGAATTAAGCCTTGATCATGGTAAAGGGCGAGATAGGCATCGTGAGCATTTGTTGCAGAATTATACCAGGCTTGACCCGGTTTTACCCAAAGGGTATCCGGTGGAATAGGGCCGTCTAATTGCAGTTGGGGATAGCGATCGCTTTGCTGTTTTATCCAGTCAATTATCCAGTCTTTTTCTTCTGTCCCTAACTGCCCATTTTCTCCACTATGAGGGTTTAAACCTGCGACTGCAATTTTAGGATTTTTGATGCCAAAATCTTGTTCTAAACATTCAATTAATAAGTCTAATTTCAAGCTCAAAAGTTCAGGTTTTAAGGCTTTAGGAACTTCAGATAACGGAATATGAGTCGTTGCTAATAGCGTTCGTAGAGTCCAGTTTGTGTGAGGAGATTTGGCGACAAATAGCATCCCAAATCGTTGAATTTCTGCTTTTTCTGCGAGTAATTCGGTTTGACCTGGATAGTCATGTCCGGCTGCTTTCCAGTGGGTTTTAGCGATGGGTGCGGTGACAATAGCATGAAATTTCCCGGCTAATGTTTGGGTGATCGCTGTTTCTAAGTAGGCAAAACTTGCCGCACCACTGGCAATATTTCCGATTCCGGGTGTTATTTTATGGCAGTTTTCATTCAGTTCAACTTCTAAAATATTTAAATCATCTGGAATAGCTAAAGATGAGTAAATTGAGTGTAAGTTTTCATAAGTTTGTTGTAAAATTTTGCGATGACCAATTAAGGTGATATGACATTCGGAAGTTAAACTTTGATCCGCTAAAGCTTTTAGAATAACTTCCGGCCCTATTCCGGCAGGATCGCCTAATGTGACTGCGAGATGAGGTTTAGAATACATAACTTTCAATTGTAATAACTTGGGGAGGTGTTGAGTCAGGTGGATAAAGAAAATTAATCTCAACCCGGTGACGTGAAGCGGGTGGAAGATCAACCCGCGAAAATATACTTTCACCCTGTTTTCCACGGGGTTGGGTCAGATGAAAATAACCCATGTTAAAACCACCTTGTAGATTATCATAACTTACTCGAACTGTGCCGCGAAAAAAGGTATCTTCTGGGGGATGCTGGAGAAAGATTAGCTGATTTTTCAGCGCATCGGTTTCATCATTTTTTAAAGGAGAGGAAAAACCAATCCGAACGGTTTGCTGTTGACTAAACTGATTATATAACGTGAAGCCTATTTTGTACTCAATTCCATAGTTAGCATGAGCAAAAAATGCGGTATCGGGATATCGAACTAACATTTTAGCACTCTGAACTTGTTGGGTGCCGAGTGTAATTTTATGAAGGGTTCCAATCACATAGGAAAAGGCTTTTCCAATTTGAGGAATACTGAGAACTTTAGATTCAGGATTATCAGTAATTTCGGCTTGCCATTCAGTT
Organism: Limnoraphis robusta BA-68 BA1; assembly: GCF_034932365.1. Classification (NCBI taxonomy): domain Bacteria; kingdom Bacillati; phylum Cyanobacteriota; class Cyanophyceae; order Oscillatoriales; family Sirenicapillariaceae; genus Limnoraphis; species Limnoraphis robusta. The sequence continues at coordinate 14,059 of NZ_JAYGHR010000094.1, forward strand.
CCCTGAGATACTCCTGCAACTCGACTAAAAACAATAGGTAAAGTGACTTGGGGTTCGAGTGGTGTGGGAGTTCTATCACGAGGTTCAGCGAGTCCTTTATTATTTAACAGTTCAACCCATTCTGATAAGGTTGGGGGACGATAGGTTTTATCAGCATTTAACGAAGCTTTTCGGGCTAAATCTGCTACATAGATTTGACCTGTTGTAGAGAGACGGATCATCGTTGAACGACCATTTGAAGCGGGAAAACCCGGAACCGGAATCGGCAAATTCATCAGCATTTTATACTGTTTAGGTTCGAGGGTTAATTCTTCAGGAAAGATATCTTGACGATTGCCTCGCAGAACCTCATTCATCGTGCGACTTCCCGGGCCTGAATAAACAGTTCCTTGGGAATTTTCTTGTTTTTCAGGTAAATTAATATAGGGTGAATCGGGCGTACTTAGATAACTCGCTGCCGCTAATATTTTAACATTAATATTATTATCGGTTGGATTGTACAGAATAATTCCTTGATAAAAAGGATGGGTTTCTGACTTGGTTTCTGCCCGTGTAATATGATGGGAAAAGATATCAAATCTTCCGGTAAAGGGAAAGTTTAGATGAGCCTTTGGAAATTGTTTGTTATTGGGTGGAAAAGTGGAGAGTAAAATACCTTCAGTACGTATTAGTTCGGGGCTGTTGCTGTTAAAGGTTGGTAAAGTATTGAGTTGACCGGGTAACGAGCGAATTTCCATCGGTTTGATATCTAAACCCACAACATATTCTAAGGGAACTCCAGCGAAATTTAAAACTCGACAAAATAGTGCTGCGACTTCTCCTCTGGTCGTATTTTCATTAGGTCTAAATTCTTGAATATCAGGATAATTTACAATAATTCCGGTTTGAATTGCTTTGGCTATATATTCTGTAGCATAGCCGGGAATGAGTGTAGAATCTAGAAAAAATCTGTCAAATGGATGTTCCTCAAACAAGAAAGAAGAGTATTGCAAATAAGCTGCTAAAACCGTAATAGCTTGGACACGAGTAATATTTTGTTCAGGTCGAAAGCTTCCATCTGGATAACCTGCAAAAAATCCCTTTTCTGAAGCTGTTTTTATGGCGTTATACGCCCAATGTTTCTCGGTAACATCTTTGAATTTAATCGATTGACGTCTGACTTTAGCATCAGGAAAGATATTACACATCAAAACCGCAAATTCGGCGCGATTAATGTCTTTGTCTGGACGAAAGGTTCCATCAGGATAACCGCTAACGAGATTTCGTTTAGCAAGTTCTAGGATACAGTCTTTTGTCCAGTGTTTTTCTAGGTCTTTAAATGTCATTTTATTAATTTTAAATTTACTTTAAAGGATTTTTGATATATCCCCATTTTCCATCTTCTAAAACGGTTTCCCAATCAGTAGGTACTGCTGAACCATCATATGCTGTAGGACGAGAGATCCATTTTCCACCCCAATTCACCGATGCAACACCTTCTGAAAATGAATCTGCATCGCTAAATTTAGGTCGTATAACCCAATTTCCATTTTGATCAATAAACCCACAAATTGCACCTAATCTTACAGCCGCCAGTCCTTCTGAAAACCTTTTAACAATAGAAGGCTGGATATGGTTTATACCATAAAACTGAGGAGCAATTACAATTTTTCCCGTTTTATCAATAAATCCCCATTTATCATTCACTAAAATTGCGGCTAGTCCTTCTGAAAAAGATTCAACATGATTTGAGGTTTTAATAACAATTTTACCCGTTTTATCAATAAATCCATACTGATTTTCTAACTTCACACGCGCTAACCCCTCAGAAAAAGATTCACAAGATTCAAACTGAGGTGAGATGACTAGATTTCCTTGAGGATTAATAAAACCAAATTTTCCTTCTATTTTAACTTTTGCGAGTCCTTCGGAGAAGTCTGAAGCAGATTCATACTCGATTGGAATGATGACTTTTCCCAGTTGGTTGATGTAGCCATATTTTTGATTTAAACTGACCATTGCCATACCATTTTTAAATTGACCCGCTTGATCAAATTGTGGAGGAATTCTCATCGTTCCACTGGGATCAATGTAACCGTATTTCCCATCAATATATACCGCAGCAAACACTTCTGAAAAATCCGATGCTGCTTCAAATTGAGGTGAAATGACCATATTTCCACTTTTTGTGATGAACCCTGCCTTTTCATTAACTGAAACTTGCAAAAGTCCATCAGAAAATTGTAGACTCGTCCAATTATAGGCTTGAAGATCGATAACAGGTTTCCCTTTTTGATCAATCACGATTTGTTGATAACCAAAACTAGGATATTCTAAGCGATTACTGACGACCGCTAATCCTTGAGAAAAGGGAGCCGCAAAATCATATTGAGGAAAGATCGCTAAGGGATTTTCTGTGGCGATAGATTCAACCGTAACAGCCCCCCAAAACTTTAAAGCTTGACAAATTAACGCTGCAACTTCACCTCGGGTTGAGGGTTTATTCGGGTTTAATTTCTTGGAATTTGGGTAGTTAACAACATAATAATGATAAGCAGCATTTAGCATTAAAGGTTTAGCATAAATCGGAATATCAGCCGCATCTTCAAAATAGAGTTTTAACAGTTGATCTAGACTTGTATTTACATAAATTTCTGGCCCTGTAGGAATCTCTAACTTCTTATAACCTGCATAAGCAATGATGGTTTGTACTCTCGGAATTTGTTGTTCTGGCTTAAAAGTTTTATCGGGATAACCAACTAAAAAAACCCGAGAAGTTGCCTTTTGAATCGCATCATAAGCCCAATAAGTTTTGGTAACATCTTTAAAATTTAGGGGTTCTCGAATAATAGGAGCTTCAGAAAAACAATTGAACATTAGTACCGCAAATTCAGCGCGTGTAACTGGAGCATTGGGGCGAAACGTTCCATCGGGATAACCGCTAACAAGGTTCCGTCCAGCCAGCTCAAGAATGGACGATTTCGCCCAATGGTTTTGAACGTCAGAAAACATGATTAACCTCAGATTTTATTGGATTTAACCCTAGAGTTACTCAGTCCATAATAATTTTACTTTCTGAGTGAATCCGCCTTTTTCCGCACGTTTTTGATCGCGAGTTAATAAAATCGATTCTTGAGGAATATTATGACTCTCTATTAAAGCATCAATCACATCCAGTAAGTCCGCCAACTCCTCAATTAAATCTTCTCCATTTGCGGTTGCTGCTTCTTGGGCTTCTTCTAAAAGTTTATCCCGCAATGCTTGACGATATTCGCTTTCTGAAAGGATAATGCTATCGCACTGACGACCCGCTTGGCGAATTATTTCGGGAATGAGATCACGCACGAGTTTATTATGTTCTTGACGCATGGATACTGATCCTCCTGTACAATAGATTAAGATTACCTCAATTCAGTTACTCGTTGTCATGCAAATTTTCAGTAAACTTTTTGAGAAAGTTACTCTCATTTTCCTGTTCATTATATTCGCAATCGGACTGAACGGTTGTACTTTTTTTGAGTCTGTTTCTGTTTCCCATTCTGATAGCATTTATCAGGAACGATTGGTTCATAGTCCCGATGGAATTGGTAAGTTTTATATGGGTCGAGAAATTGCTCAGGTTATGGGACATGAGGGGGCAGCGTGGTTAGAACGTCCCAGTCGCATGACTTCTGAACAACCCCAACAAGCAATTGATGTACTTGATTTTAAATCGACTGATATTGTGGCTGATATTGGTGCGGGGACGGGTTATTTTACCTTTAGAATTAGTCCGTTAGTTCCTCAAGGAAAGGTCTTGGCTGTGGATGTTCAACCGGAAATGTTAGAGTTAATCGAATTTGTGAAAAGGGAGGAAAAAATTAGCAATATTGAAACAATTTTAGGGGATATTGAAAACCCAAATTTACCGGAATCAACGGTTGATATCGCTTTGATGGTTGATGCTTATCACGAATTTGAATATCCCCGAGAAATGATGCAGGGAATTGTTCAAGGTCTCAAGCCTGGAGGACGGGTTGTTTTGCTAGAATACCGTAAGGAAAATCCCTGGGTTATGATCAAAGGCTTGCACAAAATGAGCGAAAAGCAAGTGAAAAAAGAAATGCAAGCAGTTGGTTTAGTTTGGCAAGAAACAAAAGACATTTTACCTCAACAACATCTGCTAATTTTTCAAAAACCAGAGATTTTTAATTAGAGTTGAAAACGCTTAAAATTATAGTATAATCTAAAAGATTTAGGATCACACAATTCAAGGGAATCAACTGATGATTAAAAAATTTTTGTTTTTTGGAATCTTGGTCTTTATGCTACCTTTAGCAGCCTGTTCTTCTCCTTCTTCTCAAACGTCAACGGGTGGCTCTGAAGAAGCGTTAATTGTGGGTGCAATTCCTGACCAAGATCCAGAAGAATTACAGCGAAAGTATCAACAATTAGCCACCTATTTAGAACAAAAACTAGGCGTTCCCGTTGAATACAAACCCGTCACAGATTATGCAGCAGCAGTAACAGCTTTTAAAGTCGGGGATTTAGATTTAGTTTGGTTTGGCGGTTTAACGGGAGTTCAAGCGCGTCTACAAGTTCCGGGAGCAGAAGCGATCGCTCAACGGGATGTTGATCAACAGTTTCATAGTTTATTCATTGCTCACAAATCTAGCGAACTTACCCCTTTAAATGATATTTCTGAACTGCAAAAACTTAAAGACAAAACCTTGACATTTGGAAGTGAATCTTCAACATCGGGGCGATTAATGCCGCAGTATTTTCTCAAACAAGCAGGTGTCACTCTAGAAGATTTTAAAGGCGAACCGGGTTTTTCTGGCGATCACGATAAGACTATTAAATTAGTAGAAGCCGGAACCTATCAGGTGGGTGCAGTCAATGAAAAAGTTTGGGAAAAACGAGTTCAAGAAAATGCGATAAACTTAGATCAGGTTGAGGTGATTTGGCGTACACCTGCCTATTATGATTACCATTGGGTCATTCACCCGCAAGTTAAGGAACAATACGGCGCAGACTTCGTTCAAAAGGTACAAGAGGCTTTTATGAGTCTTGATCCCAATGTGCCGGAGGAAAAGGAAATCCTAGATTTGTTCAGCGCAGGTCAGTTTATTACCACTCAAAACTCCAACTATTCTCAAATTGAGGAAGTCGGGCGAGAAATTGGCAAAATAAAGTAATAATTGAACCGTGTTTTGATCCGATATAATTTTGGATTAACGGCCTCATTCTAAATGATTTAGAAATAGCTAGGGATCAATCTATTAAAACGATACTCTAAATCTTTGGGTAAATACTATGCTCAAAAATCTATTTCTGACGCTGTTATTTTTTCTAGGGATTGGACTAGCCAATTCAGCGATCGCACAATCAACTGTATCCTGCCAGATTGATGAATCTGGGACTAATGATTCTAGTTTTCTACTGTTTAATTGTAATTACTCGCGCTCACAAATTGACACCGAAAGAATAGGTTTTCAATTGTCAACAAACTTAGGCACATTGATTATCTTAAAAGCTCAGTCCGGTGCAGAAGTGATTATGCCCAATCCTGACAAAGTAAATACTCTGATTCAGACTTCTTGGGTTGTGGAGAGAGCCGAACGATTTGATAATGTGATGGAACTAACACTTTATAATAAAGACACAGGAAAAACGGTTAAAATAGATGTCAGTTTTTAAATTCAGTGTCTTTGTTCAATGATGCAAAATGTTCCAATTTTTGAACTCAAAAATGTAACACATCGGTTTGGAAAATTTCAGTCCTTGACTGATATTAACATCAAGATTACAGCAGGAGAACAAGTCGCATTAGTTGGATCTTCTGGTGCGGGAAAAAGTACCCTGCTGAGTTTACTAAATGGTACAATTATTCCAACTCAAGGTGAAGTTTACATACTGGGTCGAAATCTGAGAAACCTGCGTCCAAAATTACGTCGTCAAGTTCAACAACAAATCGGAACAATTTACCAACAATTTAATCTGGTGGATAATCTGCGAGTGATTCATAATATTAACGCAGGTCATTTAGGGCGTTGGTCATTTTTAAAAGCTGCAATTTCACTCATTTATCCTCTAGAAATTAAAACAGCAACCCAAGCCCTCCAACAAGTAGGAATTCCCGAAAAACTCTTTGAACGTACCGATCGCCTCTCAGGAGGTCAACAGCAACGGGTCGCGATCGCCAGGGTTTTAGTACAAAATCCCACTGCAATTTTAGCCGATGAACCGATTTCTAGTCTTGATCCGCAACGCTCCTCGGAAATTATAGATTTACTGCGTCAATTAAGCCAAGAAACTAATAAAACTCTCGTGACCAGTCTGCACGCCATTGAATTTGCTCGCAGTCATTATCAGCGTATTATTGGTTTAAAAGCAGGGAAAATTTTCTTTGATCTTCCGGCTAACAGCTTAACAGATGATCAGATTGATCAATTATACGATACTCAATTTAAAACTCACTCAATTTGATCAGAAAATTCTATTAATCAACGCTAATTTAAGGAATGAATTCAACCGTTAAAATCAAACGTCCCTCTCTAATCAACTGGAAAACAGTTTGGCTGATTATTACAACTTTATCTCTGATTTTGTCCTGCCAAATAGCCGGAATTTTCCAACAAGAATTACTGAACTTTGGCGGGTTTAGCTTAGTTAAAGCATTTCTCAAGGCTGCTTTTTCTCCCGAACTTAACCGAGAATTTATTCAACTGACCCTAGAAGCAAGTTTAAAAACCTTAAGCTTTGCAGTTTGTGGTACTGTTTTCAGTATTTTCATCGGTGTAATTGGCGGTTTATTGTCCTCAGAAATTTGGTGGCGATCGCTTTCTCCTGATTCTTTAGCAACCCCTTGGTTATTTGTGCGATCGCTTTTAGCTATTCCTCGTTCCATTCACGAAGCAATTTGGGGCTTATTTTTTATTAATATCTTTGGACTCGATCCGCTTGTCGCTATTTTCGCGATCGCCATTCCTTTTGGTAGCATTACCGCCAAAGTTTTTTCAGATATTTTAGATGAAACCCCACGCCAAGCTTTAACCGCCCTTTTGAGTAGTGGTATTTCCCCTCTCAACGCCTTTCTTTACACCCTATTTCCCCAAGCCTTTCTCAACCTTTTATCTTACACTTTTTATCGATTTGAATGCTCTATCCGTTCAGCGACTCTATTAGGAATAATCGGTGCGGGTGGCTTAGGTTATGAAATATTACTCAGCCTTCAATCCTTGCGTTACCATCAAGTTTGGACGCTATTAATTGCATTAGTTATTTTAACCGGATTGACCGATCTGTGGAGTTCAAGCTTGCGTCATCGTTTGGGTGCGCCCTCTCGCTTAGATCTTAATATTTTGCAGTTAAAAACCGACAAAAAATACAACGAAAATTCAGAAAATATAGCAGTAAAGAAATATTGTTTTCCTTCTTTTGTTACCCTATCTGGTTATTTTACCCTAATTTTAATTTGTTTTTCCTTTTGGGATATTAACGCTGATTTTTCTAAACTGTGGTCGCCTCGAACTTGGCAATTATTCGTCTCAATTTTACAAGAAGCGTTGCCGCCCGATTTTAGCGAACTTGAACAGCTTTTTACCCTAGCCCAACAAACTCTCGCCCTGTCTATTTTAGCGATAATTATAGCAGGTTTAGGTGGGATTTTACTCTCATTTCCGGCTGCAAATAACTTCTTATTACCCGGTGGAATCTTTGATTTTAGTCAAAATAAAAATCCTCCTTTGTTCAACTTTGGTATCGTCATTTGGGGTATAAGTCGGTTTATCTTACTCTTTGCTAGGTCTGTTCCTGAACCCATTTGGGCGTTAATTTTTATGTTTATTTTATTTCCCGGAATTTTACCCGGAGCCATTGCTTTAGGGTTACATAATCTGGGGATTTTAGGACGATTAATGGCAGAAGTTACAGAAAATTTAGATCAGCGTCCCTTGCGATCGCTTTCGGGGTTAGGCGCCACGAGTCCTCAAGTGTTTATCTATGGCGTTTTACCCTTGACGCTTCCCCGGTTTATCGCCTATATTCTCTATCGTTGGGAAGTCTGTATTCGGGCGACTGTAATTGTGGGTTTAGTTGGTGCAGGTGGCTTAGGACGGTTACTCACAGAACAACTAAGTAGTTTTGATTATAACAGTGTTTTGGCGACCTTAATTGTTTTTGTTTTTCTCACCATTTTTGTCGATTTTATCAGTCATTTTATGCGAAAAACATTAAGATAAAAAAATGAATGGGTTAGATGATTCTTATTTTAAGTCGATGAATTGAGGCGATCGCCTGTTTCCACATCAAAGCAATGGAATTGTTTTTTGAACAGAGAAACGGTAATATTTTCTCCCTCCCAACTTCGATCAGAAGGAACCATCATTCTGACTGTATGATCCGAACCTGTTACTCGCAGACTCAGTAATTTTTCTTTGCCAAAATCTTCAACGAGAAAAATATAACCTGTGATTGTTTGACCCGTTTCTATTTCTCCTAAGCTAATATCTTCAGGACGAATTCCCAAAATAACTTGATGAGGTTGAGTTTTTAAGGGAGGTAAAATAATCTGATATTCTCCTAAAATTGCTGTATTTTTCTGGCAGTTAAGCTTGAGTAAATTCATTTGAGGACTTCCCACAAAACCCGCGATAAACTTATTGGCAGGTGCAGTGTAAATCTCACGAGGAGAAGCGAGTTGCTGTAAATATCCCTCACACAAAACCGCAATTTTATCCGATAAAGTCATCGCTTCGATTTGGTCATGGGTGACATAAACGACTGGCTTATTTTGGGATTCAAATAACTGTTTTAAATCAGCCCGAACCTGTTCTCGCAATAACGCATCTAAATTACTCAAAGGTTCATCTAATAAAAAGATATCAGGATTTCGCACTAACGAACGAGCCAACGCCACTCGCTGACGCTGACCTCCCGAAAGTTGACCGGGTTTGCGAGTTAGCAGATGTTCTAAACCGAGTCGTTGCGTCACATCTTGAACTCGTTTTTCGATTTCCTCTCGCGAAGTTTTACGCAATTTTAAAGCGGCTGAAATATTTTCAAACACACTCATATGAGGATACAGTGCATAGCTTTGAAAAACCATTGAAATATTGCGTTTTCCGGGTGGAGTTGATGTCACATTTTTTCCGCCAATCAAGACTTTTCCTTGGGTGGGTTGTTCGAGTCCTGCTATTAATCGTAATAGGGTTGATTTCCCGCATCCAGAAGGGCCGAGTAAGGTGAGAAATTCACCATCTTTTACTTCTAAACTAATATCTTTAACGGGAACAACAGAGGGAGCGAATTGTTTACGGAGATTTTCAAGTTCTAGTTTAGCCATAGTTAATCGTTTTTAAATTGAGTTTTTAATGAAAAATTAACCCTTAACAGCGCCCGCCGTAATGCCTTGAACAATCCGTCTTTGAAACAGCAAAACTAATAGAATTAAGGGGAATGTTCCCGCAATTGTCGCCGCAGCAATTGGCCCGTAAGGAATTTCATAAACAGAAGCCCCTCCGAGTTGAGCAACAGCAACCGGAATCGTATACAAGTTTTCTCGGGTAATAAAAGTTAGGGCAAAAATAAACTCATTCCAGGCAAAGATAAACGTGAGAATTCCCGTTGTAATTAACGCTGGAGTGGTCATCGGCAGAACAATTTGTAATAACATAGAAATAGTATTATAACCGTCTATTTTAGCCGAGTCTTCTAAATCTTTAGGCAGTTGTTGGAAGAAACTTCTAAGAACTAAAATGGTTAAGGGTAAGTTGATCGCAGTGTAGGGAATAATCAAAGCCAGATAGTTATTTCCCAGTCCCAAAAATTTCACGACTTCTAGCAGTCCTAAAAATAATAACACATAGGGAAATAAAGTCACCAGTAATATAAAGCCTAAAATGATATTTTCACCCGGAATTCGCAACCGGGCTAGAGTATAAGCGGCTGGCGCACCGATTGCTAAACAAAAAAGTGTTGAAGTCAAAGAAACAAAAGCACTATTAAGAATATATCCAATAAAAGGTGAACCTAAATTGAGATAATGTTCAAGCGTAAGTTGATTGAATTTTGGGAAATAAATTGCGGGAATCGCAGCAATCGCTTCATTGGTTTTAAATGAGGTGAGAATCTGCCATAAAATCGGAGCTAAACAAAAGATAACGGTAAATATAACTCCAATAAATAGAAGAATATTTTTCCAATTGATGTCGGTTGGTGTTGCCGAGGTGTCAGATTTGGAAATATTCGCCATAACTTATTGTCCTCCAGTTAAATTAACACGACTTTTTGACAGTAAAAATGCGGCAATGGCTACAGCTATTACTAATAAGAAAAACGTCACCACAACTAACGCCGCCCCATATCCAAAATCTAAGTAACGTCTAACGGTTGCATAGATATAGATAGAAACGGTTTCTGTAGACCCTGCTGGCCCCCCTCCCGTCATCACTTGAACTAAATCAAATACCCCAAAAGCTTGAGCAAATCTAAACAGTAAGGCGATAATAACTTGAGGCATTAAGAGTGGTAAAGTGATTTGACGAAAACTTTGAATAGGTGTTGCTCCATCAATCGAATGCGCTTCATATAAATCCATCGAAATCGATTGCAATCCCGCTAACAAAAGAATAGAAATAAAAGGGGTAGTTTTCCAAACTTCTGCGACAATTAAAGCAAACATGGCTCTTGTGGGATCACCTAACCAAGTGATGCTCGTTTCCATCAATCCTAAGCGTTGTAATAGGTCATTGACGACCCCATATTGACCATTAAAAATCCACGCCCAAGCTAACCCCATAACAGCCGTTGGTAACGCCCAAGGAATGAGCGCTGAAGTTCGCACAAATCCTCGTCCGCGAAAGCTTTGATTGAGAATAAGAGCAATTCCCATGCCCAAGATTAATTCTATTGTAATTGAAATCAGAGTAAAAACGCTGGTATTCCACAAACTTTGCCAAAAACGACTATCTCCCAGTAGGCGAGAATAATTGTACAGTCCTGAAAAAATAGGTTGTAACTGAGTGGCTAAATTTTCGGTAAAAAAACTCAACCAAAACGCCCGAGCAATTGGATAAATAAACACCAATGCTAAAATGAATAAGGCTGGCAAAATCAGTAACCATCCGGTTGTTTTTTCTCGTTGTTCAATATCTTTTTGTTTCATTCATCTTTAATATAAACGACAATCAACTATTTTTAACTGTTTATTTTTTGTTTTCCACCTAATAATGTTCGGGTTTCTCGGGCTGCTGCTTGCATCGCAGCTTCGGGAGTTTGAGAACCTGTTAAGACGGCGCTCAGATAACGTTGCAAAATGTCAGAGGTTTGAGCATATTGGGCAATAGGCGGACGTAAAACGGAGTTATTAATCACCTCTAAAAGTAGAGGATAATGGGGATATTTCGTAACTAATGCTGCATCTAAAAACAGTGAGCGCCGCCCCGGAACAAACCCTGTTTTTAAAAAATACTCGCGCTGCACATCAACCGTATTAAAATATTCAATTACTTTCCAGGCTTCTTCTTGATGAGGTGAATTACTGGAAATACCAAATCCCCAACCCCCTAAACAAGCCCCACTATTTAAGCCGGGCGCATGAACCATTGGTTTAATACTAAATTTGTTAGCTATTTGAGATTGATTCGCTAGGGGAACAACATAGGGCCAATTGCGTAAAAAAACGGTATTTCCACTTTGAAAGAGTAATCGACTTTCTTCTTCTGAATAAGTCGTTACATCTTCTGGAGAAATTCCTTCTGTAATCGTTTGACGCAAAAATTCAACGGCTGCAATCGCTTCAGGTTTATCGAGTCCAACTTCATTGGTTTCTGGATCTACCCAAAATCCTCCAAATCCTTCTAGAACTTCGGTAAACATCGCCGATAATCCTTCATATTGTTTTCCCTGCCAAACATATCCCCATTGGGCTAAACCTTTGTCTTGAATTTGTTTAGAAATCTTGCTCAAATCTGCAAAAGTTGCTGGCGGTTCAACCCCAATTTCTTTCAACAAATCTGTGCGATAATACAGCATTCCACCATCAGCCCGCAGAGGCATTCTATACAGTTTATCTTGATAACGTCCTCCCTCTGTGACTCCTTCTAAATAGGGTGTTAATAAATTCGGATCAACCCAAGGCGATAAATCCGCTAACCATCCGGCTGCTGCAAATTTTTGCACCCAAACGATATCCATATACACAATATCATAGGGTGAATCTCCGAGTAAAAATGCAGAGGTATAAAGATCTTCTACTAAGTTCGTATTATTCGGCCCTCGAACAATTTCTAGAGTAATATTAGGGTTTTTTTGGTTAAAATCTTCAGCAAAAGATGCGAATTGGCTTGCTTCTCCGGCTTGTACTAAAAATCGGACAGTAACAGATTCTTGAGAAAATGAGGGAAAATCACTGAATAGCCCAATACTGAAAAGCGTTGCGATCGCTAACCCGATTATCTGAATTACGCGCCGACTCCCCAGGAATGAAACCGAGAAAAAAATGAACTGATATTTTGATTTTTGACCCTCAAACATTATTTGTATTTAAAATAAAATAACTGCAAAAATAGCCGCTAAATTCATGTTGAATAAAAATGCTATGATGCCAAAATTTTAGGCTATTATAACACGTTGAGGGGAAAAGTTCCCCTCTCCTAAGATAGAGATCTAATCAATTCCCTCCGACTCAATGACTCCATTTGTCGCGATCATGAGGTTCATCAAAGTTAATAATCGGCCCTTTCGGAACGACTCGGGTAGGATTAATTTGAGTATGGCTTTTGTAGTAATGGCGTTTGATGTGATCTAAATTGCAGGTTTCTTTAACTCCTGGTGTTTGATAGATATCTTTGACGTAGTTCCAGAGGTTAGGATAATCGACAATTCGCCGTAAATTACATTTAAAATGACCGTGATAAACGGCATCAAAGCGAAATAGTGTTGTGAACAGACAAACATCAGCTTCCGTGAGTTGATTTCCACACAAATAACGCTGATTTTCTAACACCTGCTCCCAGTGATCGAGATGATTGAATAATTCGGTCACAGCTTCTTCATAAGCGCTTTGAGTTGAAGCAAAACCCGAACGATAGACGCCATTATTAATCGGTTGATAAATCGCGTCAAGGGTCTGATCAATTTTCTCTTGAAGTTCCTCGGGATATAAGTTTAAATCCGATTGAGTATAAGCCGAAAATTCTAGATCCAACATCCGAATAATTTCCCGTGATTCATTATTAATCATCAGTTGATTGGGCTTATCCCACAAGACTGGAACTGTTACTCGTCCAGTATATTGAGGATGAGCTTTTACATAAAGATCGCGTAAATATTCACAGCTATTAACAAGATCAGGAATACAACCGGGTTCTTCGGAAAATTTCCAGCCATCTTCCCCCATTTCAGGATCAACAATTGACACCGTAATCACATCTTGTAGTCCTTTTAAATTTCGCATAATTAACGTCCGATGCGCCCAAGGACAAGCTAAACTGATATAAAGATGATAGCGATTAGATTCGGGCTGAAAAGGGGTTGAACCATCGCTTTTAATCCAGTTGCGAAACTGGGTTGGCATTCGGTTAAATTTGCCTTGATTATCTTGTTCTGTCCATTCTGTTGTCCATTTTCCCTCAACTAACATTCCGAGTGGCATGATTCCTCCTGTGGGTGTTCAGTTTCTTCAAACGTTCTATTTCTAAAGACTAACTGTTTTTATTTTAATTCAGAATCAAAAAATAAAATGAGTCGCCGTAAAATTTCAACCCCCTTGATCTTTGAACTGTCGTTAAGCTATACTGATAAGTCTATTAATAAATATTAAATAATCTCTGATTCGGAATAAATTTTTCTCAATGTTCAAATCATACAGAGATTATCGCCGGAATTGATCACTATGTATTTTGGTTATTACCCTTATTAGGGTTAGGTTCAATTGCATTCATGCTCGATGGCTATTTCTTAGGATTAACAGAAGGGGTAATCTTGCGAAACGGTGCGATCGCCGCTATTGTTGGCTGTGTGGCGATGGCAATTAATGCTTGGCAGTTCCACAGTTCCCATCTGTTATGGTTCGCGTTATCGTTATTCATGGCAACACGAGTGCTAACGTTAGGCTTAAAAGTCCCCTTAACCTTCAATCAAATCTCAAAAACCGACCCCACACTTTCCTCAAGCCTCACAAGCTAGTCAATTCGGAACGATTAACACTGGGCGAGCCATCGCTCAAAAAAATATTGCCTGAAAAGAATTGATTTAGATCTGGGCAACCTACAATGAATACGTTAGAGTTGTTTTGAATGATCAGTCCGTTGCCTCGTCGTGTCGGTTTTTCAGCCTGGACAGTTTCCCGAGAATCGAGACAATTTCGTTCAGACTCACACACTCGGCTGGGCATTTGAACAGATTAGGAGGATAGCCGTGCCGCCAGATCAACAGCAGTACCAAAAAATTTTCCTCGCCTTCATGGAAGAAGCCGGAGAACACCTGGAAATCATGGAACAGGGGCTAAAACGCTTGCCTGCTGTCATGGCAAACCCCGATCGCGAAGAGGCGATCGCCATCTACCGTGCTGCTCATACCATCAAGGGAGGTGCGGCGATGCTGATGAATCAAAGCCCCAGTTTAACCAGTATTAACAAAGTCGCGAAAAGTTTGGAAGACTGCTTTAAGCCCATCAAAGATGCTCCCTTTAAAGTAGACGCTACTGCTCAAACTCTCGCCAATAAAGCCTATGAAGTTCTGAAAAATCTGATTAGCCGTTGTCAAAGTCCAGGCGGGTTATCTCCTCAAGTGGGCGAAAAAATTGTCACGGCATCTGCTCCCCTGTTTGAGAAACTTGAAGCTCACTTGCAAGCCCTCGCCAGTGGCAAAGCCGCTCCTGCAACTCCTGCGGCTCAACCCACTGCAACAACCCCAGGCGTTCCGAAAGCCGCCGCTCAAGTGATGACGGTTCTCAAACCGATGTTGCAAGGCTTCAAACAAGCCGAGTCTGCCGCTTCTCGCAAACAAATCGCCGCTTTATGTGGTCGGCTGACGAAAGTTGGCCCTGCTGTAGCTCCTTGGCAAACCCTCGTTAAAACAGCTTACCAAGCGATCGGCAACCCCAGCAATTCCTACGCCGATTTAGCCAGCACGGTGATTAAGGAATTGAAGCAAGGCTCTGAGTTCCTCGAAGCCGGAAAAGCCAACGAAATTGCCCCCAGTCCCGCTTTACTGCAATTGGTGTCTGGAGCCGCTAAACCTGCGGCAGTCGCTCAACAAATTACCATCCCGGCTGATCCGAAAGAAGTGGTGAAAGTGCTGCTGAAAACCTTTGATAAAAAGCAATTACAAGCGATCGCCCAATTGCTGATCAAGCACATCAAGACCTAAAATTTAGCCTGATCTGCCTGCATCTTCTCTCTGCCTTTCTAACAGCGACAACTCAATGGGAAGCGTAAAGTGAAACTGACTGCCCTGATCGCGCCCTGCTGACTCCGCCCAAATCTCTCCGCCCATTCCTTGGACGATCTGACGACAAATCGCCAAACCCAAACCCGTCCCACCCACAGAGCGTTTGAGAGAATCTTCCTCTTGATAGAAGCGATCAAAAATCGTTTCAAGCTGACTGGGTTCAATTCCGCGTCCGGTATCGGCGATCACGACTTCTAACATCGGAGTTCGGGGACGATAATTGTCTTGATGAGCTTCTGGCGGTTTGACTTGGGCTTGAATGGTTACTTGTCCGTCCCTTCCAGTAAACTTACAGGCATTATCCAACAATTTCGTTAAGACTTCTACCAATCCCTCGCCGTCTACCCGTACACAAGGCAATTGAGGAGATAATTCGATCGCGATACTTGGTAAGCGTTCGGTTCCCCAAATCCCCCTCAGACCACTGAGGGCAAACTCTAAAGCTTCTTGGAGTTGCATCGGTTCGGGACGGCGATAGGTTTTACCGCTTTCCAACTTATAAAGGGTGAGAATATCTTGGATCAGGCGGCGCAGTCGTTCGGCATCGATTAAGGCCATATCCAGCATCGTCTGACGAAATTCTATCGGCATATCGGGTTCGCTGGCAATACTTTCAAGGCAAATTTGGATCGTTGAAAGTGGGGTTCGTAATTCGTGAGCAACAATCGCAATTAAGTTATTTTGAATTCGTTCAATCGCTTCGAGTTGTTCATTGAGTGAGATTAAATTAGCATAGGCTTGAGCTTGAGTTAGAGCAACGCCAATTTGAGTCGCGATCGCTTCGAGTAGGGCAATATCCTCAGCCTTCCAGTGATAGGGTTGTGATCCTCCGCCATAATGCAACTCGATCATCCCTAAGAGGGTTCCCCGATAGCGAATCGGGACTAACAACCAAGCCTGAATATTGGCTTGTTCAATCTTGGCCTTCAGTTGCCGATGTTCTAATAAATAGGCATTTTGAGAGACATCATCAATCGCTAAGGCCCGCTCTTGAGCCTGAACCGCCACAAACAAGGGATTATCTATTAAAGACCAAGATTGTCCTTTTAAGGCTGACATTCCCAAGGGTAAAAACTCATATTCAATTTCGGCCTCTCGGACTCGAGAACTGAGACGATACAGCAAACAACGACAATTTTCAAACGTTTCGCCAATCTCCTGCACCGCAATGGCGAAAATCTCATGGGAGTGCAGGGAACTGCGAATCGCCGTAGCAATAGCGTTAATCAGACGTTCTCGACGTTCTTTATCTGCGATCGCACGGTAGGCTTTGAGGAGTTTATATTGATTGGTTTGCAAATAGGTGACTAAGCGCTGGGCGAAGATTTCCGCCTCAATAACCTGCGGGGTTCGTATTGCAACCGATTCCGATGGGTTGATCGTCAGTTGGTATTGTTGGTAAGCACGTTCTACTTTGGTTCTCAGTTGTGGACAGTCCGCGACAATATATTCTAAAAGCCAGCCTGCCGCCGAACGACAGACTTGAGGATCAAAGGTCCATAATCCTTGAAATCGCCTGGCTTGATCGACGAAATTTCCATCTTCCGACTCTTCTCGACACACTAAACAAGCGCTGTACTGTTCGGCGACAATCACTAAATGCCATTCTTTGGCGAGGGCGTCATCCGGTTGTAGGGCAAGAATTTCATAGGGTTCGCTGTTGAGACTCCAGTCTGATTTCGCTTCCGGTACCGCTAAAACATAAACCTGATCACTATGTTGAGCAATTTGGCGATAGCGACGAATTTCTTGCCGATAAAAACGCTCTTGTTGAAAACTGGCAATCACCAAAGCGGCGTCTGATCGGGCTAACACTAAGTCTTCAATTGCGTGAGACAGAGCCGTTAGAGTCGATTTAAAATAAACCTGTGTCCGCAGGTTGGGAAAGTCGGAATTTTGCAGCAAATCGTGCAGTAAAGAATTAGGGTTGCTCATAGGAGTCTCAAGCAAGTTAGGGGAAGGATGCCGGAGCCTGCCTGTTTGTCGGAGACGTGCCGTAATCCATCGCAAAGACATTCAGACGATCGCTGATTAAGATAATCATAGTTGTGATCGTCCACAGGCGTGATCTCGTTTTCCGTTGTTCTCACCAGATGCAAGCCTTTGAAGTCGTCTCGGAAAAGCCACTTGCTCAAAATTCGACTTTTTCTGTATACGAGCAATTTTAACCCTAAAAAGCCCGAAAGTTAGCGATTCACACAATAATCTAGGTTTAATAAGACATAGGGAAACGCAAAGGTAAACCAGCTTCCCCAAACTTGTTCGGCGCGTTCACTATCAATAAAAGTATTGATCGTTCTTCGCCACTGGATATCATTATCGGGCAGAACTAAACCATAAAAATCACAAGTTAGGGGATCTTCAGGAACTAAGGTATAGTTTTCAAAGGGTAATTTTTGTCTAAACAGTTCTCCCAGGGTGAGAATTCCGTCATTGGCAAAGGCATCAATTTGATCATTGGTTACAGCTTTAACGGCTTCTGAAATGGCGTTTTCTCCTCGAAAATAAATCCTTTGGGTTTGCGGATATTGCTGTCGCATGAATTGTTCAGTGGTTGAGTTTCTTAAGACTCCTGTTTTTATTCCGTTCAGATTACTGTTGGGTTGAATTTTTTCTTCATTTTTGGTTTGAATTAAAAACTGAGTTCCGCTAATAAAGAAAGCTTTAGAAAAGGAAACACCGGAAATATTATTGCGGATTGAATTCGGGCCACATTCGAGATGAACCGTTCTATTGCTAACAATTTGAAAGCGATTATCTAAGTTTGAAGGAAATCTAATCAGTTCAACTTCAACGGGTGTATCTAGTGTTTCGGTTAAATGTTGAGCCAAAGATGTGACTAATTCTGAACAATAACCTGTCCAGTTTTGTTTATCATCAATATAGCCAAACGGCGCCGCATCCCGTCTCATGGCTATTTTTAAAACACCTGTGCGTTTAATTTCCTCTAAAACGGTTTCGTTAGGCGGAGGAGGTGTAGCAACAATTGGAGATTTGGGTAAAAGGGGAGCGGGTGCTGGCGCTCCGTAGGCGGTTTCTAATTGTTCTAAAGTCAGTGATTGAATAAAGTTAATATCTAAGCCTTCCTGACTCAGAGATTTATTGTATGAAGAACTGAGATAGGGTAAATCTTGTTGACGTTGTTTGAGATGGACATTAAAAAATGCCGTACTTAAACCAAAAAAATAAGGCCTTCCTAAGTCAAAATTCGTCCCGATAATAAATTTAGGAATACTGGAAACGCCTTTCGTATCGGAACGCAAAGTTGAAGAAAAATGAGTTCCCGGATTCAATAAAGCAAGATATTTATCCGGGGATTTTAACCATAAAAACGGATGAATTTGTTCTTGAACAACCGGAGTGACAATATCCGTTGAACCCGCAACCATTAAAGTGGGAACTTCGACTTTACTCATCCCTTCTGGCCCGTATAATGCACTGGTGAGGGGATGCGCCGCCACAACCGCTTTAATCCGAGAATCACGCAAGTCATAGTTATTTTGAGGCAGATAAACCGCTCGACATTGCAGTAAAAGAGACAGATTTAAGGTGAAGTTATCCGGGTTACATTCTTGGCTCAATCGATTAAAATTAATTTCTGCACCGCCTAATGCTAAAGCGGTTGTTCCTCCAAAGGAATTGCCAATCACTCCAATTTGATTAAAATCAATCAGTTTCTGCCAGAATGGATCGGTTTTTACTAATTTTTCAACTTCGTCTAATAGATAGATAATGTCTAAAGGACGGCTGATATATTCAATCGGACTCAGCAGTAAACCCACCTCACCTCGAATAAAGGCTTCCCGATATCCTAAACTGCTGCCAATGTGTTCAGGAGTCGCAACAATATAACCATAAGATGCAATATGTCGGGCTAAACTATCGTGACCTTTATAGGAACCAAAACCATGACTCGAAATAATTAAAGGAACAGGTTTAGTCAGTCCTTCGGGAATTAAAAAATCTACATCGAGTCGATAGGAACCCGCTAAACCCGTCTCGGTTTGACGAATATTCCGAATTTGAAAACTGACTTCTTTTTTCGTGAGTTTATAGGGGCCGGTTTCTCGCAAATCGGTTAATTGAGAAAAGTCAACTTTGGGTTCGGCTGCGGCTTCGGTTTCCGCCTCTTTGGTAATGGCTTGAGTTGCGGCTTCTCGATATTCTAATAAAATCGGTAATTCTTCGGCGAGTTGAAAGATGAGATTGGCATCAACTTGTATACTTTCGGCGGGAAATTTCCGAATCACATTTAATAATGTAAACCCTCCGGGGTCGGAAGCGGCTTCAACAATTGCCTTTCGTAAAGCTTCCGAACCGTTGATATTGGCTGAGGGTTGCAAGACCTGTCCCAACTGTTGAAAAACGGGGTCAACTAAAGGCATATTCACCGCCAGATCGACAGTTTCGGCAGGAATATTAAAACGCCTTCCCAAAACTTGCCGCAAACTTTCGACTCGGGTTTTGCCGATCAATTTTGCGTAGAGGCCGAAGTCGCCCTGTATTTTGCCATCGTTAACAAAAGCTTCTAAGTTTTTGATGGACATATACACTCGGACGGGAGGATAGGAAAAGGTAATCTCTTCGGCACCCATTGCGGCTTTTGGCTCGAACAAACCGGGGAATATTCCCCCGGACAAGACCAAACCTAAAGAGAGTAAGCTGATGAGAATAAATCGGACCAGTTTAACTCGCTTGTTCATATTAAATCAGACTTGAGGACTAGGATTCAGTATAAGGTAATTCGGGTGAGTTTTGATCATTTCCGGCAAGGATATTTTTTATTTCATGGCTAGTCAATGGCTGAAATTGGATACCGTCTATCTTGATTTCTTTCGATTTCCCGCTCAATTGCCTGCTGATAGGTACTGACGAAATGATTTAGCCCAAAATCTTCATTTTGAGTTAAAAAAGACCATTTCTGACCCACATGAACATAAACTAATTTTTTGGTGTTGGTTAAGGGTAATAAGGTAAAGCTGTCTCCTAGATTAACAATGCGGTAGCTGTTGGGAATAAGCTGACTGTGAGCCTCAGCAAATATGGGATCTCCTACACGGGGACTGGCATAGGTATAGAGTCGAATTTGATTCTTTAACTGAGGAAGACGAATGGCAACGTCCATACTGGCTAGAGTCGCAAGGGCGCCACCCAAACTATGACCGGAAAAATAGAGGGGAACCTTTGGGTTTAATTCCCGAACGGCGGCAATGACAGATTCGGCAATACTACTATATAGATTCGCAAATCCTTCATGGATATTTCCCATAAATTGAAAGGGATATTGATCGTTGGTGGATTCAGTTTGAGACACCATTAAATTTTGCATCCATTCGTTTGTTTGTTGCGTACCCCGAAACACAATTAAATTGGCTCGATCCGAACTCAAGACAAATCCCCAATACACCGGAATTTTCCACTGAATTGAGATCACTTGTCCGGCTGTGCGCTTGATAATCCGTTCGACAACATCGAGCTTTTCTTCGAGCGGATCGTTAAAAGGTATAAGAGTATTAATTGAGTTTGGCACTTCAATATCTTCTGAAATCTCTGCACGCTCCGGGCCGAGAATTGAGGTAACTTGAGTATAGGATTTTAACCGTTCCGTGTAGTTGGGAAGCATTTGGATTGAACCATCATACCCGGGTTTGTACTTGCCAAAAATATATTGCTCGGTACTGACTCGACTGCACTGAATTAACTGCTTTGAAATGCTGCGATTGTAGGGGACTGTCGGTGGATTTAAGTTCAAGGAATTATTAATTTCCTCAACTTTTGCGGTCATTTTTCCGTCTGCATCTAGAGCCGATGTCAGAGATTGCTCAATGTAATCCGGCGATCGCAAAAATAGCTCCGTCAAAATGCTTTGTTGCTCTCCCAAAGCCCTCAGTCGGAGAAATTCATGCACTGCGGTTGCGCTGGTTCCGGCTAGTAGAATATTGAGCAAAAGTTGTCGTCGGGTCAGTCTAATCATACTCTATCTTTCTAAACTTATTTGTAGCCTTCACAGCCGTTGAGATAGTATTGACTGGCGGTTCGTCCCGTCATCCACATCCAAGTACATAGGGCCGCAGAAATTGCAAATCGGTTCACCAAAGGAATCCAAATACTAATTATAATTACCGTGACCCAAGCCATAAAAGCCGTTGCAAATGCCCCCAATATACCAAACAAACTTCCCACAATTGCTAGAAAATCTTGTCCTTGTTGAAAGTTCCACTGCGCCCCCACGTCTCGAATCATTTTTAGGGCGACAATCCCCGTAATTGCAATTGTGATTAAAAGCAGATTCGGAAAGGGATTCAATCCCAAGATAGCCGCAAAAAGTGCGTAGTTAAAGACCAATTCTCGGCTCTGTCGATAGCAGTGAATAATGTTTGGATATTTTTCGGATTCGGTTTTTGAATGCGCTTGAGACATAGTGAGAAATAAAGAAAGGACGAGGAGTAGAGCTAAAAGTGCCTGCTTCATGGACTTTTGTGCATCTCCTCTATTTTACAGAAAGTACCATTCAACTGATGAAAGTTTATCCGAATTTAAGGTGGTGCAGGGTTAATATTAACTCAGACTAATATTGACAACAACCCGTCCTATCAATCTTTGAGTTTAATATTATGATGACAATTAAACCTTCTCTTTTTAGTCTAAACTCTGGTCTTTACTACCGATTATTTGAGTTAAAACGTTTGTAAGTTGATGGGAAGTGGAGGAGGAGAGGAAACTTAGGGTGTGGGGTTTTTGGCTAATTGTTACCGCATAAGACGAACGCAAATAGGGTTGATAGTTGGGTTTTTCGGCGATATAAACTTGAAAAAATGCCAGACTAAACGCATTAACATAGGATTCGATCATCGGTAAGTTTTCACTGACTAATTCGGGTAAGGCTTCTTCTTCTAAAGATTCAAATTCTTTTAAAGCTTCAAAGTTTAGATTTAGGTGTTGTCCGCCTTTGATCAGTGCAAAATATTTATTGGCTGAGGATAACCAAGTGAAAGAATGCAGTTGTTCGAGCATCACAGGTGTGAGTTGATCATGGCTTCCCGCTCCCCAAAAAATGGGGATATTCACTTGACTTAAACTGGCTTCTCCATAAACACTACGACTCACCGGATCAACGAGAAAAGCAGCAGCAATTCGGTGATCTTTTAAGTTATAGTTTTGATTGGGCAGGCTGAGGGCTTGACATTGCAAAAGACGGGAAAGATTTAAGAGTTCAATGGGAGAACGACAATCTTTTTTAAGCTGATCAAAGTTGATTTTGGCTCCCGCTAAAGCCAGGGCTGTATACGCTCCAAAAGATTGACCCGCAATTCCCACTTTTTTGAGATTGAGTTTTCCTTGAAATTGAGATTGATTGAGGTTTTCTAATTCATTGAGAACTTGCGTTATATCGAGAGGACGGTTTATGAATTCTTGGACATCAAACACATCCGATTTTTGCCCTTCAAAAAACCCTTGCAAATGGCTAAAATTACTTCCAGGATGATGCACCGTTGCGACGACATATCCATGAGAAACTAAGTGTTGAACAAGATGTTGCCAGGTTTCGGAAGTGGCACCCAAACCGGGAGAAATCACGATAACCGGGGTAGATTCTGGTTCTCCTGGTAATTGGGTGGGAAAATAAAGATTAACCAAAAATTCGCGATCGCGATTAGAATCTTTTAGGGTTAGCGTTTCTCGGGAAACCTGATATTTACCCATTTGGCGAATATCAGCTAACTGCGAAAAGTCTGTTTCTGGCTCCTGTTTTGCTTCTATTCCGGTCATTCCTTCTAAGGTTTTAACTAAAGATAAAGTATCTTGTTTTAAAAGAGAGAAGTTGTCAAATAATTCTTGAATTTTAACCATATCGAGCTGAATTTCACCGGGAAATTGACGGATAATATTGAGGGGTGTTAAACCTTCAGAATTGGCGGCTTGTAAAACAGCATTTTGCAGAGCCTCCGCGCCATTTTGATCATCTTTTACTTGAATCATTTCTCCGATTGTTTCAAACAAAAGTTCTCCCATTTTCGCTTTAAAAGCTTGCTCAAGCTGTTGATAATTAAAGGATAACTGTATTTGTAAGAGTTGCCGCAGTTGTTCTTGTTCTTCTAAGCTTAAAAGATTTAGATAGGGAGACAGTTCAGGATCAATTTTATTTTCTTTTGCATAACGTTCTAAAGCGGCAACTGAAACGGAAGTTTCCATTGATCCATAGTCAATATAAATGCGTTCAGCCGCTTGAACTGAAAATGAATTCAAGACAAACGATAAAATCCCCAAGGGAAACCATCGGAAAGCTTTAAAGAATTTCTTCATTGTTTTAAATAAAATTAATCTAGAGTTTGTTTGTTCAATGACCGCTCCTCATGGTAATAAAATTACGAGAAGATTGACTAAGTAGAGGCATCCTTGATAGATTTTAAACCTTATTTCAAAAAACGTGTTGCCTCAAACTGAACACCATCCTATTTTTGTGCATAAATTTTTTCAATCCCGTGACTTTAGATACCATTTGAGATAAAATCTAAAATTAGAGTCCTAATCAAAAAGTTTAAATAAAGTTGAAATTGTCAAAACAAAAACAATTATCAATCATCGGTTGGCGAGAGTGGATTGCGCTACCTGAACTCGGCGTGACTGCAATCAAAGCAAAAATTGATACAGGCGCTCGTTCTTCCGCCATTCATGCTTTTCATGTCGAAACGTTTTCGAGAAATGGAAAGCACAGAGTTCGTTTTCAAATGCACCCTTTTCAACGCAGTGCATCGAAAACAATCACCGCAGAAGCCGAAATTTTAGATGAACGAGAAGTTCGTAACTCTGGGGGTCATGCTGAAAAAAGAATTGCGATTTTAACAACAGTTGAATTGCAGCAACAACGATGGCCTATTGAACTGACTTTAACCAATCGAGATGTGATGGGGTTTCGGATGTTACTCGGACGGGCTGCGGTACGAGGAAATTTTTTAGTGCATCCGGGTCGCTCTTATTTACTCAGTCAAAAACCCACCGATTTAGAATTATCTGAACCAGAAGACGACGATGAATTAGATTTTAAGTTTTAATTTTATTTAGGA
This sequence comes from Limnoraphis robusta BA-68 BA1, assembly GCF_034932365.1. Classification (NCBI taxonomy): domain Bacteria; kingdom Bacillati; phylum Cyanobacteriota; class Cyanophyceae; order Oscillatoriales; family Sirenicapillariaceae; genus Limnoraphis; species Limnoraphis robusta. Next base: position 38,538 of record NZ_JAYGHR010000094.1, read on the forward strand.
GTTTTAGGAAGGATGAAAATTGATATTCAAAAGATTATTGTACCACCTGGTCATCAAATCTTACTGAAAGATATTTCTTGGCAAGAATTTGAACAAATTTTAGAGGAATTAGGAGAAAGCCGTGCTTCTCGGTTGTCTTATAGTGATGGAGTGTTAGAAATGATCACACCTTCATTGGAACATGAAAAGGATAAAGAAATAATTGGTGATTTAGTTAAGATTCTCTTAGAAGGGTTGAATATTGATTTTGAAGGGTTGGGTTCAACGACGTTTAAAAGTGAACAAATGACCCAAGCCATAGAAGCAGATACCTGTTTTTATATTCAAAATCATCAAGCAGTGATTGGTAAAAATCGGATTAATTTAACCGTTGATCCGCCTCCTGATCTCGCGATTGAAATTGATATTACCTCTCGGACAAAGTTTGATAATTATCGTTTGTTAGGGGTTCCTGAACTTTGGCGTTACAGTCAAAAAGGTTTGGAAATTAATTTACTCCAATTCGGTGAATATGTCAAGTCTGAAACCAGCCCTAATTTTCCGGGTATTCCAATCATTGAGTTGATTAATACATTTGTGCAGAAAGCGTTAACTCAAGGAAGAAGTCAAGCCGTGCGAGAGTTTCGACAATGGATAAAAGACAATATTTAAGTGATTAACTGTTTGATTTTTTCTAACGCAACTGTTACACCTTGTTTTGCTGTTTCCGAGAGATTTTCACCCAATTCAAAATCAACACCCGGAACCGAAATTAACCAGGCTTCAGGCGTTTTTTGATAAAGGGTTTTTGCTAAAGTTAATAAAGATTGAGGATTGAGATGATGTCCCCAGTTTAATTCAGTTGTTTCTAAAGGTTTTAGAGGTAAAATTTCAACGGTTTCTCCTGTTATCGACGCATCCACAAAAATAGCAAGATCGACTAGAGATAAAGTTTCTGCAACTTCTGGAAGCAACTGATGGAGTGCTAAACATTTCACATTAGAAATATTCCAGTTTTCGACTTCCGTTGCTACAATTTGTCCGATTCCATCATCTCCCCGAATGGGATTACCATATCCCAACACTAAGACGATTTTTTGAGTATTTTTTGGGTTTGAATTTATCATGTTTATTTTATATTTTATCAAAAATTGAGAGTATAAAATACGAGTTTAGCAGATCTGTTGTCTGGTTTGGAAGCATAAAGACAAGCACTGTGGCAAAAACCAAAAAATAAATGCTATATATAGGTTATGTCAGTAAATCCTTGTAAATTTAAAGACATACACTAGGAGGACTATGGTTTCTGAAATAATTGTTACACCAGAACAAATTGCTTTCTATCGGAAACAACTAGCAGGTAATGAAGAAGCATTAGCGGCTCTTGATGTAATTGAAGAGTGGGATGGCGATTTAGCAGATGCGGCTGAATCAATAGCGAAGCGAAATGGTATTGAGGGCGTAGAAACCAATGCTGATTTGCGTTGGTTTTCTCAGAAGCTTAAAGAATGTCATCAATTTATTTGTCAACCCAAGTATGAAAACTTGAGAGATAAATATGTATCTACATTAATACCTGTTTTAACTGAGTTTTTAGCTGGAAGTTTGGGTTGTCCTCCAGGAGTGGCAGGATTAATTGCTACTCCATTTGCTCTTTACATTGGAGAAGAAAAGATGGATAAATTTTGTCGATCATTTAATGGACAACCTTAAATCCCGATCGCGACAAAAGCTGACCAATAATATGGATTAGCAAAGGGTAATGGTTGACGATTGGGGTGTAGGCTGGCAGATAAAGATTCCTTAAATCTGTTCAAATCGCGTTTGGGTGAGTTTTCAAACGCTTCCTCAACTAAGTGTTCAAATTGTGGATAACTTTGGATTCTCGCCCACTTTTTATAGGTTAATGTCCTTAACCATTTTTGAGCTTTGTTGAGGGCAATAGCTACATCTCCTGTTGTGATTTGCGGCAGTTGTTTGAGGTTGTGGTAAAATTTGACCATTAATAGAGTTGTGGCGATCGGCTCGACACTCCAAAGAGTGCTGACAATACTAGGACTACCTGCATACAAAAAGCCACTAGGTAAGCCAATATATTCATCGCTGATGCTATGCGGATCTGTCATCCCACTTTCACAAGCAGAAAAAGTGACGAGGCGACATTGGTTCAGGTAAAGTTTTTCAAACACTTCACCCAATGTCAATTTACCTTCTTCCCCTAATTTATTTTCTGGATCAGTAAGAAGTAGGGCGGATTTTAGCGGAGATTCAGAATTGAATTTGCCATGACAAGAAAAGTGAAGGCAATGAGAGGAACGTATTTGTTCCATGCTTTGATAGAGATTGGCTTCTGTTGCTTCTACTTCTTTGAGAATAATACTTTGCTCTGAATCGAAGTGTTGACTAATTTTATTAACTTCTAGTTGAGAACCAAGTAAAGGGCCAGGATCTTTTCGGACAGGGTTCTGAATAGCAAATAAGCGGGTAAAATCAGGTCGATGCTGCTCTTGGTCTTTTGCTTGTTTCAGTAATTGGCAACTGGGGGCATAACCCACACCTTTAGGGAAGCGTTCAAACAGTAATTTACCGTCAGCTAGGGGTAAAGCATGAAGGGGAAATAGATGTAAGTAGCGATGGGGAATGAGGATGAGGCGGTCGCACTTAGTACCGATTTCAAAAAAGCATTCATCAATACGGGAAATAATTTCATCAATATGCAAAATCTCAGCCAGATTTTGGAGGCGAGATGCTAAATTTTTAATCCATTGAGTCTTTTGGTTTTGGTAGGAATCTCGATACTCGTTATCCCAATTTTCCAAAGCCGTCATCTGTTCAGAAGCAACAACAATAGGATGGGGATGATGGCGGGTGATAATTAATGTGAAAATTTGACTGCCTGTGATGTACCATTCAACAATAGCAGTGTTTTCATCAGTGAGGGATTGGATATCGCTGAAGGGGATTTTTTTTACTTCTTGAGTGAAGGCAAAGCGTTTATCTATTTGGTTAATTTTGGCTAATAGTTCATTCAGGTTTTCTTGCAAGTGATTGATTTGGGATCGCACAACTTTGATTCTGTCGTGATTTTCCTCTTCTCTCTCTCGACTGCTGCCGAATATTTCTAATTCTCGCTGTTTGCCGGGGATTTCCCGTCGCAATTGTTCGAGTTGCTGGCAATGACTTTGGTAAAGTTCTGAATTCGGGTAAACCTCTCGTTCGGGATAGATGTCTTTGTTCGCTAGGAGTTCGACAAGGTTGCGGGCTTTGCTGCGTTCCACGTATTCGATCGCGGCGGTGTAGTTTTTGATTTCTAGGCAAACTTCCACCATATTTCGATAGATTTGGTTGTATTTTTCGGCTAATTTACGCTTAGTTTCATCGCCAGAATGAATTTCACCTCGAAGTAACTCAACAGTATTAATGGCATCAGCAAAACTATCATAAGCTGACTGTAAGTTGGGAACTTCTCGGTAGGTAAGCCCCAAATTAAATAAAGTTTCAGCATGGTCTTGCGCGAAATCTTCGCAGGTACGAATTTCTAGTGCATTTCGGTAAAATGCGATCGCCTGCTGAATATTATCGGCCCTCTTGCCCCTGATTCTGTTAGAGTAGGCATTTCCCAGATTATTTTGCGTCATTGCCCATTTTTCAGGAAAAGCCTCGCGGGTGCGGACTTCGAGTGCTGCGGTGTAAAAGGCGATCGCTCTTTCAATATTATCTGCTCTCTCTCCCCTGATTCTGTCACGGTAGGCAATTGCCAGATTATGCTTTGTCTGTGCCCAATCTTCGGGAAAATCTTCACGGGTACGGACTTCCAGAGCAGCAGTGTAAAAGGCAATTGCTCTTTCAATATTATCTGCTCTCTCTTCCTTGATTCTGTCATGGTAGGCAATTGCCAGATTATTTTGCGTATCTGCCCAATCTAGGGGAAAAGCTTCACGGGTGCGGACTTCGAGTGCTGCGGTGTAAAATGAGATTGCCCTCTCGATATTATCTGCTCTCTTTCCCCTGATTCTGTCACGGTAGGCAACTGCCAGATTATTTTGCGTATCTGCCCAATCTAGGGGAAAATCTTTACGGGTGCGGACTTCGAGTGCTGCGGTGTAAAATGAGATTGCCCTCTCGATATTATCTGCGCTCTCTCCCCTGATTCTTGTACTGTAGGCAATTGCCAGATTATTTTGCGTCATTGCCCATTTTTGGGGAAAAGCTTCACGGGTGTAGACTTCTAGAGCAGCAGTGTACAAGGCGATAACCATCTCTAGATTATCAGCCCTCTCACCCCTGATTCTGTTATAGTAGGCAGTTGCCAGATTATTTTGCGTATCTGCCCATTTTTCGGGAAAAGCTTCACGGGTACGGACTTCGAGTGCTGCGGTGTAAAATGAGATTGCCCTCTCGATATTATCTGCTCTCTTTCCCCTGATTCTGTTGCTGTAGGCAACTGCCAGATTATTTTGCGTATCTGCCCATTTTTCGGGAAAAGCTTCACGGGTGCGGACTTCGAGTGCTGCGGTGTAAAATGAGATTGCCCTCTCGATATTATCTGCTCTCTTTCCCCTGATTCTGTTACTGTAGGCAACTGCCAGATTATTTTGCGTCATTGCCCATTTTTGGGGAAAAGCTTCACGGGTGTAGACTTCGAGTGCATTGGTGTAACAGACAATCGCCATCTCTAGATTATCAGCCTTCTCTCCCTTGATTCTGTTATCGTAGGCAACAGCCAGATTACCCTGCGTCTGCGCCCAATCTTCTGGGTTAGTTTCCCTGGTAAAAACCAAAAGTACAATTTCGTAGGCAGCAATGGCAATTTCTAGATTATCCGCCCTTCTGCCTTTAGGAAATTCTTGAATCTTATTAGCAATATTTTCAATTAAAGTAGCAATTACTTCAACTTCTTCTCGGTCATCTATTACCCACAGTATTTCAGCCATCCTTTGTTGCAGAACTGGAATAAAATTAAGATTCAGCTTATCTAAATTTGCTTGCAATACTGCATAAATGTGCCGCGCATCTCCCCCAAAATTCTCATCTTCTGTCTGCAACAGCAATTGCAAAAATGTTAAATAATCATCTGGCGACTTATTGTCAACCTCATTCCCCGCAGCAGATGTAAAACCCCAAAATTCCCCCAACTGACTAGCAATATTTCGCAAAAAATCAGCCGCATTTTCGTTTCCTGACTCTGCCAACTGTGCCGCGACTCCCTCGCAAACTTGCAGAAACTCCAAATCTACCAATTCGGAGTTTGCCTGTAAAATCTCTGGTTCCTCACCGTTGGGGCAAGTGAGGAGTTGTTGAATCAGATTGAGATAAGCTTGACCTCGATTTTCATCCATTGCGCGTTACCTCCGGTATTGAATCTAAGCTTAAGTAGAGTGGGAGTCGGCTCTCAACTGAGAGCATAAGAGCGATTAATATTTTTATGATCCTACAATTTAAGATTTGCTATTCTGGTGTTAAACTAAGAGAGTTGGTAAGTGACGTGGATAAAATATCGCAGCAAGAAAGGGGTTGGGGGAGAGATCAATAACAGAAACTACGCGATCGCATACCCCGTATATTGTCGAACTTCGGGAGGATGAAAAGCAAGAACAATATGATCTTTAGGGACTCCAGCAGCAACGAGTTCATCTGTAATTCCGTCTTCAATTCCATCATAATGAATCCAGATTTTCTCACCGATAATCTGTACATGGACAACGCAACCGTGAACCCGCTTTTTCTTATCCCAACCTTCGTTTAACAGTAGAAAATGTGTGCGATCTTGATCGACGATAACGTATTGTTTTATATCGCCGTGACTGTAAGGTATAGCCGCATGATCTTTGAGAATTTTCTCAACTGTATCTTGATAAAATGTTAAGCTATCCATTCAATAATCTCCTCCGTGTCAGCGTCAAAAATAATCAGTCTGAGTTTCTTTTTGCGAATAACCCGTTGACCTATCTCTTCTGAAAGAAAACCTTCAAAAATGATGTTAATAACTGCTAGATAAAGAACTCGTTCTGGATCTTCATCCTCCATAATTAGGGAGTAAAGCTCGTATTGACCAAGTGCTTTTTCTAATTCACTGACGGGCGATGGTTCAAGAAAACTTTTAATTTCTACGGCAATTTTGCACCCTTCTTTTTCCGCAGCAAAGAGCTTTTTTGCGCCCAAATCAACGTAAATTGAACGTCCTCCAACTTTTAGTTTGAAAGGATCATGGGTAATTGTCCAACCGTCTTTAATCAAGGCAGTGCGGACAGTATTGTGATAGAGGTCTTTGGCGGGCATGAAGGTTGTCCTGTTTCAAACTCCATCTGTATTTATTTTATACTACTTCTTTTAACTTCCCTCGCCATTAAATAATAGTCCCATTAGGGACACCTTTTCCCTCGCCTCCCAAGAAAGGGGTTAGGGGAGAGGTTAATAACAGAAACTACGCGATCGCATATCCCGTATATTGTCGAACTTCGGGAGGATGAAAAGCAAGAACAATATGATCTTTAGGGACTCCAGCAGCAACGAGTTCATCTGTAATTCCGTCTTCAATTCCATCATAATGAATCCAGATTTTATCATTGCGAATTTCTGCGTGAACGATACAGCCATGAACTCTAAGGTTATTTTCCCAACCTTCATGGATGAGTAGAAAATGGTTGCAATCGCGACTAACAATCAAAGATGTAACGACATCACCATAACGATAGGGAAGATCTGCATAATATTGAAGAATTTTCTCCAGGAGATCGCGCCATTTGTCTAAGGTTTGATTTAGGGTTTCCATAGAATTATTTCCTCACGATTTTAGACTCCATCTGTATTAATTTTATACTACTTCTCTTAACTCCCCTCGCCTCGCAGGAGAGGGGTTAGGGGGAGAGGTTAATCTCGATAATTCCCTTCAGTGTTATAAATTAGTATAATCAACAGAAAACGAGTCCAAATATGAACATCAAAAAAATAATTTATCTTCTCCTTGCTATTGCGGGTTTAATTTTTCCCTGGTATTACAATGTTCAGTTTTTTCTCACGGGAAGTTTAGCGGAATTTGTGGCGGCTTCTTCGGGGAACTTAGCAACACAATCAATTAGTTTAGATTTGTTTATTGCAACAGTTGTTGGGTCAATTTGGATATATTTTGAGTCTAAACGTTTAAATATGAAGTTCGGGTTTATTTATATTTTGATTGGCTTTTTAATAGCTTATTCCTTTGCCCTTCCCCTCTTTTTGTATGTTCGGGAAACCAAACTAGAAGAACAGAAAGAATAAAAAACACGAAGACACAGAGAACACTAAGAGAAAAAATCTTCGTGACTTTGTGTCTTTGTGGTTCAATTTTCTTTGAGGTAGTTAGAATTAATTACGGAAAACCTCATTAGCAATACTACCATCAGGGCGAATTAATTGCACCTGTAAAGGCATTTGACCGACGGCATGAGTGGAACAACTTAAACAGGGATCGTAGGCGCGAATTCCCGCTTCTACCCGGTTTAATAAGCCTTCTGGAATCTCGTTTCCATGAATATAATGTTTAGCAATTTGCGTGACTGTTTTATTCATGGCGAGGTTATTTTGTCCGGTGGCAATAATCAAATTTACCTTCTCAATTAACCCATTTTCATCGACATTGTAGTGATGAAATAACGTTCCGCGTGGGGCTTCACTGACGCCAATTGCTTCTAAATTATTAATCCCGGCAGTCGCCCGAACCCGTGAAGAAACGACATCTGGATCGTTTACTAAATGTTCGATTTCTTCTAAACAAGCGAGAATTTCTATGAGTCTTGCGTAGTGATAAAAGAAAGAAGAAGTGGCAACTCGTCCCCCTGCGCGATCGCGGAATTCTTGTAATTCTCGGTTGGCTTCTGGGGTACCAATGCGATCGCAAGTATTCAACCGGGCTAACGGCCCAACCCGATAAATTCCATTAGGATATCCTAACGGTTTGTAGTAGGGAAACTTGAGATAAGACCAATTTTCAACGGCTTCTCCCAAGAATTCTTGATAATGATCTTCACTCAAATGATCGGCAACAATATTGCCATCACTATCAATAAATCGCAGATGACCGCCGTAATGTTCCCAGTTGCCATTTTCTGCAACTAAACTCATAAATAATGAGGGGAATTTTCCAAAGGCATCTACTTCATCGGTAAAGTGAGAATCCAGCAAGTCTTTAAACAAAACCAGGGCATTTTCTGCGGTGGTTTTTGACTCTGGAAGCCGTTCTTTTATCCAAGTTCGACCTTCTTCTGATAAGGGCGATCGCACGCCTCCTGGCACCGCCCAAGCCGCATGAATTTTCTTCGCGCCTAATATTTCAATAATCGTTTGACCAAACTGACGCAGGCGAATTCCACTTCGGGCTAAATCTGGGTCAGATTCAATTAATCCAAACACATTTCGTTTAGCCGGATCGCTATCCCAACCGATGAGAAAATCAGGACTACTGAGGTGGAAAAATGATAGCGCATGGGATTGAGTTAACTGGGCTAAATTCATCATGCGCCGCAGTTTTTCACCCGCAGGCGGAACTTGAACCGCTAATATTTTATCGCCTGTTTTTGCAGAAGCGAGTAGGTGACTAACGGGACAAATTCCACAAATTCTAGCAGTAATTCCTGCCATTTCAAACATTGGGCGACCTTCGCAGAATTTTTCAAAGCCGCGAAATTCGACAACGTGAAACCGCGCATTTTCGACTTCGCCCGCATCATCTAAATAGACTGAAATTTTAGCATGACCCTCTATGCGTGTCACGGGGTCAATGACAACGGTTTTAGACATAAATAGTTATCCTTTTTTTATCCGAATTTGATCATTTCTCGCCCGGTCATTTCGGGTTTTTCCCCTTCTAATAAGGGTGCGATCGCGGCTTTAATGCGATCGGCGGATGGCGGACACCCCGGTAAAAACAAATCGACATCCACGACTTCATGGATGGGGCGCACCCGATCAAGTAGTTCCGGGACGATACCGGGGTCTTTCGGAATTTGCGGCGTGACATCACCTAACTCTAAGTAACAACGTTTTAAAACAGGTTCAGAACCCCCTAACATATTTCGCATGGCGGGAACGTTGGCTGTTACTGCACAGTCTCCAAAAGAAATGAGCAATTTTGACCGTTCTCTAGCTTTTTTTAACAATTCAAAATTTTCTTCATTGGCAACCGCCCCTTCGACCAAACAAACATCAACATTTTCGGGGAATTCTTTGATATCACTGCCCACCGGACTGAACACAACATCAACTTTTTCTGCTAAGTCAATTAGCCATTCATCTAAGTCTAGAAATGACATATGACAACCCGAACAACCCGCTAACCAAATCGTTGCAAATCTTATCTTAGCCATTCTTTTTTCTCCCGTGCAGTTACTAGAAAATCAAGCTTAGAATGATCGTGAATCATTTCTGCTGCTGTCGATCCTTTACGGAATATTGAACCTGTTGGACAAGCATCAACACATTTCCCACAAGAGGTACAAGCACTCACTTGACCCCAAGGTTGATTTAATCCCGTAATTACTTTAGCATCAGCACCTCGTCCAGCAACATCCCAAACGTGGGCGCCTTCAATTTCATCACAGACTCGAACACAACGAGTACAGAGAATACAACGGTTATGATCGATGCCAAATTGTGTATGAGAAATATCAACTTCTCGCTTAGGAAATATGTAGGGAAAACGAGTATGATCCATCCCCACTTCTATTGCTACGTCTTGCAGTTCACAGTTGCCATTTGAGACACAAACAGCACAGAAATGATTCCCTTCTGAGAATAACAATTCTACCACCATTTTACGATAGTCTTGCAGTTGGGGAGTGTGGGTTGTCACTTCCATTCCTTCTGCAACTTCGGTGACACAAGCGGGAAGTAATCGGTTAATTCCTTTGATTTCAACTAAACATAATCGACAAGCCCCCACATCAGAAATTCCTTCTAAATGACAGAGGACGGGAATATGAACCCCGGCTTCTTTGGCGGCGTCTAATATCGTTGAACCTTCTTCTACGGCAACGTCAATGTCGTTAATTTTTAGCGTTTTTACAGACATAAATGTGTTCTCCTCTTTGAGTCGGATAGGTGTTTTTTGACCTCTTTCTCGACCCCTCCCCATCCCTCCCCACCTCTCCCTAACCCTCTCCTACGAGGCGAGGGAAGAAGAAATTAGGCCTCCTCCAACCCCCCTTTCTAAGGGGGGCTAGGGGGGATTGGGGGCGGTTGGTGGGGGTTAATCGGTGTAATTAGCCTCCTCCTCCCTCCCTTTCTAAGGGGGGCTAGGGGGGCTGGGGGGAGGCGGGTGG
>NZ_JAYGHR010000095.1:0-10446 GCF_034932365.1 Limnoraphis robusta BA-68 BA1
CTGTTGATAGACTAAAGGAATATATTGAAGAGCAAGACAGACCTGATTGATAGTTATTTGTTGGTCGCAATTCATCCTATCGCCAACGTTTCTTATGGCGTAGGTCTTCTTGCTCCATTTCGATAAACTTGAGAAACGGTAACTTCAAAACTCGAATACCGTTTCTCGATTGCTAACGAGGTTTCGGGCCAGAAAATAACCCCAATATCGGCCCTAAAATGACCCCAAATACAAATCCGCCCGCGTGCGCCCAGTATGCGACTCCTCCGGGTTCAGCACCCGTAACCGCATCTACATTCAAACTCGCAACCCCATTCATTAACTGCATGACAAACCAAAATCCCAGAAAGAAAATTGAAGATAAACGAATCGGAATCGGAATGAAAATAAACGGTAAAAGCGTAATCTTAGCGCGAGGAAAGCGAATAATATAAGCCCCTAAAACCCCAGCAATTGCCCCACTCGCTCCCAAAGTGGGTAAAGCAGAAGTCGGTGCAAAAAAGCCCTGGGTTAGAGCCGCCAACATTCCACAGACAATATAAAAAATCAGGAACTTAAAATGACCTAAACAATCTTCAACATTATTCCCAAAAATAGCAAGGTAAAGCATATTTCCGCCAATATGTCCAAAACTCCCGTGCAGAAATTGAGAAGTAATCAGAGTAATCCATTCAGGAAAAGGAGAAACGGGCAACGCAACAGGACAGGAATTTGTCAGTTGACAAGGCACAAAAGCCCAAGTGTAGAAAAAATCTTCAAGCTGTTCAGGGGCTAACCCTAATTCAATGATAAAGACGACAATATTTGCTAGAATTAACGCCCTTGTCACCCAAGGCGTAATATAAACTGGATTTTCGTCACGTATAGGAACCAAGGGAACAATACCTCATCATTAAAATTTGTGCTTACATTAGCTTATTTTTGATGGGGCTGACAACTACCTTGAGTTTACAAGAACTTCTAAACAAAAATTTGAGGTCTGATCTTCACAAATTTTGATCAATCTCGACACTCATAATAGATTAAGATTTGAGCAAGTACAGAACTTTCAAGCTGATGGTTCTTTAGATCGACTCAAAACTATGGAAACCGCCTTCGAGCAATTTTGGTCTCTCGTCTGGGGAACGCTCACCCTCAATCCTGAAGTCTATAACCAAATCCACACCCTACCGCAAGGAAATATCATCGCCCTAACCATCGTGATCGCGGCGGGATTATCCGAAGCAATTGGCCAATGTGTCGTTCTGTTCATCAACCGAGTCAAGCCGCTTCGCTTTTTCTTGAGTCTGGGTATCGCCGCAGTTTTATTTGCCTTTTCTTACCTGTTTTGGGCGACAAGCGTCTGGTTAGTCAGTCACTTCTTCTATGGGACTCAACTAACTGAACTCCAACTGATCACAGTCCTACGAACTTTAGGACTCAACTACGCCCCCTTACTCTTTGGATTTTTAATAGGCTTACCCTACTTCGGTATACCCATTTTTGTATTATTGTCGCTGTGGATTTTATTAGCAGAAATTGTCGGATGGCAAGCGATCACCAATCTCGGAACCTGGGAAGTTTTTGTCTGTGTCGGATTAGGTTGGCTTGTCTTCCAAATCCTCCAACGCACCGTCGGTCGTCCAATTGTCATCTTGGGACAGTGGATACAAAACAAAGTCGCCGGAACACAACTGGTTAAAGACCAAGCCGGAATCGAACAAATCATTTTAGCTGGAAACCCAATCAGTTTGAGGGATGTCAGCAACGAAGTCATCCAAACCAGCACCGACGTGATCAGTAGCGCTTCACAGCGTCGATTCACTCCGTTGAAACTCATCTTAATCGGATTAGCGGCTTTTGCGATCATCCTGTTCTTCTCTTCAGGCTCTCAAGATGCCCTCTCAACTTGGTATCTGACATTAGGAAAAACCCTGAGACTGATCATTAATTTAATCGGTATTAGTATCATCGCCTTATTCTTTTCCATCGTCTTGACCCCCTTTGAAGCATTAGGATGGTGGGCGGGATGGTACGGATCAGAACCCTTAAAATATTTCGGAACCTCCATCGACAAGACTTCCCCCTCCACCTCAATTGATCGCTACGTCATCTATTTAGACGGCATTAACCAAGGTTCCTATGAATATCTTCCCAATGTCGAGCGCTTATTAAATCACTTAGCCACTACCCTTCCCAAAAACATCCTGATTGTCAAGGGAATTATGCCCTACACCGTCACAAACCAACCCTTGAGTGAAAATCATCCTCTGGCTTTTTTGTGGCGGATGCTGGAGTCTTTCGCCGTAAAACGTCCGACGAATCCCATTAGTCTGATCATCAATATTCGCAATATGGTTGCCGTCGCCGTTTCAGCAGACCCTCGTTATGGCCCGATCCAAAATCAAGGTTTGGCACAGGTTTTGTTTAACAGCTTAGTCAACTTTGGTTATCCAGTCGGGAGTAAAACCCCGATTACCTTAATTGGATATAGCGGCGGTGGCCAGATGTCGATGGGAGCCGTTTCATTTTTGCAGCAGACCCTCGATGCCCCCATTGAAGTCATTTCTCTGGCTGGCGTGATCAGTGGTAATACAGAAGTGATGAAGGTTGAACAGCTCTATCACCTCGTCGGCGAGAAGGATAACGTTGAAAAATTGGGGTCAATTATGTTTCCTGGACGCTGGCCGATTTTGTTCCTGTCTAACTGGAACCGAGCCAAACGTCGAGGTAAAATTTCTCTGATTTCTCTCGGCCCTGTTGCTCATAACGGCCCTGATGGCCCGATGGCAGCCGAGGTATTGTTACGTGATGGTCGTAGCCATCTTCAGCAAACGGTAGAAATAATCACCGGAATTTTACTCAAAAAAGGGGAAACAACTGGATTAGATCCCAAGGAATTGATTACCCTCAGCAGCAATTATAAACGCTACAAAGCAGCCCCCTTTAATCAACTCAATTATTATCCGGTCAATCAATCCATCAATCTTGAATATTATCAACCGATTGGAACTTGGATCGGGCGTTTAATTTTACCTCCGGCGGTCGAACGTCAAACCGTTAAAGGAGTTTGGTTAGAAATTTATCATGCTGATAGTGACCATCAACATCGTATCGGTCAGATTGTTAATTTACGCTGGAGTAATCAGACTCGAGTACAAACTTACGTTAAATTAGTCACGCAAGATGTTAATTTTATTTATCAAGCTTATCAGAGTCAACGTCAAGGGAAAATTCACCCAGAACGGATTAACGGTTGGCAGCAAGTTGATCCCTTAGAGTCTTTAGCTGGGGCTTTACCCAACGATGAAATGATTGTTAAATTGCCTGATCCAGTGATTGTAGAAGATACAGAATCTGAACGTCTGACACTGTATATTCATCGAGATCCGATCCAAATTACCGGGCGTTTTTATGGGTTCGTTCAAATTGTCAAATCTCTCGGGAATGATTTATTTAAAGTTCGTCACTACAGTCGTCAATCTCAACAGTTTGATGGCTTAGAAGAAATCGTTTATATTCCCACCGTGATTCCTCGGCGAAATGGTGTTTTTCCCTCGACAAATCACCAACTTGAAAAATCTCCCGTGAATTCCTCCGGTTGGTACATTTATGGCGCGAAAAATTCTGAAGGAAAGTTTGTAGTTGAAGCCCTTGCACCCCGTTCATTATTGTCTCTAAAACCGGAACACATCATCCAAGGTAAAAAAGCCACAATCAACTTTATAAACTTCCACGCTTGGGATAAAACAGTGGATAACAAAGGTCATGCTTATAGCATTTTACTTGATCCTCAAATCGAAGAATATCCTAACGAAAAAGCCTCAGATTGGCAAGAAGGAGAGCGAGCGTTATTGATGCACGTTTATGGAGGAATTGGCGGGAAAAAACCCGAGCCTTCACCCTGGGGAATTTTCTTCGGGCATTTTTCTTTTGGAGTGGCGAATGTCATCCGTGATCCTCTCAGCGATGAACTGCGATTTGACATCGAATATCGCCAAATTTATACACACAATAGCGATGGAGTTACTTCAGGAACATTGGCTTGGATGCGGTATATGGGGGCGCGTCAGTGGGGATGGTTGGGATGTCGTCCAACTTGCGATGTTTTGGTGAAATTTAGTCCGCTAACTAAAGATTATGATTTTGATGGGTTAACCTTTTCTCCACTGAGTTATGTGATTAATGAACTCGATATTATGGCGGCGCGATATCGGATTGGAGATGGCACCGGAACAACCTTTGTGAGTGCCGTTAATTCTTGTGTACAAGACTCGAGTCAAGCCTTTTATTCCGCTTTACGCCGCATGATGGCTGAGATGGAGTTGAATCCATTAATTATTAAATGGTTAAAAGATCATCCCCAACATGAACAAACTCAACGGTTTATTTTGTTAGTTGATTTAGTGAAAAATTTGGAGCGTTATCTCACCCCCCTGAAAAAAGTTCGCTCCGATTGGCGGTATAATATGTCTACATTAGGCAGTTTTCCGCTCGAAACTCCTGGAAAAACGCTATTAAAAGTAATCGCCAGTTGGCGAACTTTACTCCCTCGTTGGACTTGTGATCAAGTCTCAATGATTTTTCTACAGTTAGGCGCTTCACTGTGGCTTCTGCGGACGAATCAAGTTGGAGGAAATAATCCTAGTATTGAACCGATTGCACCTACCGATTTTTCCATTGCGGTTCCGAAAGTTAAACAATCAAAACGCCTTCATAAAGCCATCAATTAATCGGAAAAGAGGGAGTTTATGTTGTTTGTCTGATCCGATCAAGAACGGCTAGACCGGAAACCGACGATTGATTTTTGAAATAAAACATAATAATTAATATCTTCAAGAATGAGTAATCTATTTGTTGAGCAAAAAATCTATACTTGGCATTTATACCAATAAGATGTATCGTTGAATGATGTAGAAATAACTAAAATCACATTAGAAGAATTATGGCATCATACCAAGTAGAAAATCAGTGGGGTGGCTCATCTGCTCCCTGGAATGAAGGTGGCAAATGGGAGATCGGTGGTCGCTCTAACCAAAATGTTGTTGCTGTCAACGTTCAGTCTAGTGATAACGGACAAACTCTAAGCGGAACAATGACTTACGCTGGTGAAGGGCCGATTGGTTTCCGGGCAACCTTGTCAGGGAATAATACTTATCAAGTAGAGAATCAATGGGGAGGAGATTCTGCACCTTGGCATCCAGGTGGCAACTGGATACTTGGTTCTCGGCAAAATCAAAATGTTGTAGCACTCGACATTAATTCCGATGATGGAGGCACAACTTTGAACGGAACGATGACTTATCAGGGAGAAGGGCCAATCGGCTTTAAGGGAACACTGATGTAAGGAACTCCTTTTTCAAAGATAAAGAGTTGCGATCGCTGGATTTCATATTGAAGGGGACTGGCTACCTTAGCCCGGACAGTATGTTTTTAGGCGATCGCCATTGATTTGGATTATCAAAGTTGCCAAGACCCAAAATTTGCAAAATAATCTAATATCAAATACAGAAAACAATCCGACAGATGATCAATTTATAGAGAAATGGTATGCTTTCCCAATAAATCTTTATGAGTTAAAACTCAAAAAAGGAAAACAATGTCTGAACAGCGACTTGACTCCGCATCGTCTACTCGAATTCATCAGTTAGCATCTGAGTTTCGGCGTTTAGGCTGGGTTTTGCCTTGCAAATTACTCTAGGAATTATTCCCCTGTTTATGTTAGTTTTTGTGCTTTTTTTTAAGACTAATATTACGCCCAGAGGCCGAGGACTTTCTCTGTTTGGAATCATGTTTTGTTATGGCTGCTTACTGGCTTTAGTCTTTACTATTTATTGGTGTTACCGCTATACTAGAATTTCTAAAAAATTAGAAAATAATCTGCTTCGTCCTCAAATACAAGAGGTGATTAGATGTTTATGGATTGGGCTAATTGCTAATATTATTGGGATGGGCTGTGCGGTTCTGGTTGGAATGAGTCAAATTGGCTCTTTTCTTTTAAAAACATTGCTTCTTCCTCCAGGTTCTGCTGCGATTTATAATCCGATTCCTGGTGCAACAGTTATCAATCCAGGCTCAATTATTACCCCTTTTGATATGATTGCCATGCAGGCTATTATTAATACGATAGCGGCTGAATTAGTGGGAATTATAGTCGCTTTATGGTTATTATTCCAAGTGATTAAACCTTCGTCACGTCACTAAGCCATTCTGCCGAGCAGCTTGGAGAAAAACTCCAAGAGTTTCAACCCAATCTGGGACATCTATGAATTAGAATTTCTGACCTAAAGTTAGATTGACAAACTACAGAGATTGATTTACTCTGATGCCAGATGTGTTAATCATTGTTTTGATAATCAGGAGACTTTGTGATGAGTGATTTAATCGCAATGAGCTTTGACAACGAATTCAAAGCCGATGAAGTTCTCAATACTCTAGCAAAATTGCAAAAAGAACATCTAATTGATCTCGAAGATGCAGCAATTGTTGTCAAAAATGCAGAGGGAAAAGTTAAGCTCAAACAAGCCCTAAATTTAGTCACCGCAGGAGCCGTAACGGGTGGTTTCTGGGGACTCTTATTCGGAACACTTTTCCTATCTCCTCTATTAGGTGTCGCTGTAGGGGCAGCTACAGGTGCTTTATCTGGAAAAGCGTCTGATATCGGGGTAAACGATGACTTTATGAAAGAATTGGGTGAAACACTCATACCGGGAACCTCTGCCATTTTTGTTTTAGTTCGCAAAGCCACTCCGGATCGAGTGATTGAAGAATTAAAGCCTTTTAACGGCAAAATTCTACGAACTTCTTTGTCTGCTGATGATGAAGAACAACTGAAAGCAGCTTTAGAGGCTTAAGTAACAGTATTGAGTCAAATTATCTAAAAACAGTAACACAAATCTACCATTGAAGAGAAAAAAGTGTTACTGTTTTATGGATTGCAAGATGGATTATATATCGCATTTTTATTGAAGTTGTAAATTTTAGATAAGCGGGATGTTCGTACTACACTTTAACGATTTTCAACAACTCCTCAAAAAACGCTATAAGCTATAAATGAACGTGATAATTCACGGTTTGAACAATAGCAGGATGTTCCAAGGGATAGTAAATCGCGTGAATTGCTTCAGGATACAGTTGCCAGTTTTGAAGTTGGTTTGAACTCAAATTTATAACTTTACTTAGGAAAGATTTGATCATCAGTTCATCAACGATGACTAATCCTGTTCGTATTTTTTGATCACTCTTAGAAGCCAAAGCAATTTGATGGCGATCTTGGATTTTTTCCTGCCATACTTGCAGTAAATCATTGAAAACTTGAAACTGCATTATGTTAGGATGATAGCGAAGAATTTCTTCAGAAATGACTTGAGAGTGATTGATAACTTGAGTTAAACAAAAATCAATCGGAACATCTTTAAGTTGTTGTGAAATTTGTTGAATTTGTTGATGATAAATATTAGATGAAGCAACAAAAAGTAAACGTAATCCTTGTTCTTCTTCCTCGAATACAGGTAGTTTTTCGTTCAAATGTTCTGTGATATTGAAACTCTCTAATTTGGCAGAACTCCTAGAACTGTGCGGAAACTTCAGAATACTTACACCACAATTAGACTGTTGTAAGCTATGAAATAAATGTTGTTCAAGACCCAAGGCAGTGCTAATTAAAGCGCGATTTGTGCTACTCTGACCTACCACTAAAATAGTTGCGCCTCTATGACGAGGTAAAATTTCTTGCCAAAACTGTTCAGCTTGTTTGTAAAGATCTAATACTGGAAAATAAGATTTTTTTACTCGGGTACAAACGGCTAAATTTCCCGTTTCTTCAGAATTGATTTGTGAAGGAACTTCCATCTGAAATTCCTGGGGACGTTGTTTCCAATCGTGATAATCTTGAGGAAATTGTTCTCGGACTGTTTGAAAAGATAAACCTTGCCATGCCCTCAGATCAACCCCCTGCAAAAATTTAGACTGACGCATTTGAGGTAAATCTGAACCTGTTGTACTTAGAGCTGCTAAAATTTCAATAGCCGTTTGTTGAGTCCGCTTCAGTGGGCTAGTATAAATCGCATTAATATTAAACTTTTTTAGAGCTAAACCTGTTAGATAAGCAGAACGACGCCCTTTTTCGGTCAAAATATCCTGTTCACAGCACCCAGGGTAGCAAGCTAAAAGGTTAGAAACGCTCTGAGCGTGGCGAACCAAAATAACCGTTGTTTCATCACTCTGATGACGAGGAAAATTAACAGTTAAACGCATAAAAAGCTCCTCCCGATTTTCATTTTAAAATTTGCTTTAAATTGCTTATCGCTCTTTTTTATGGATCGCACAAGCCATTTCAAGTAGTAGCTACTATTACACTTTTACGCTCGGGCTATTCTCAGACGACAGCCTTTTCAAAATACTTTGACAGCCAATAGAGAGAGTAGGGGCATAGCTATGCCATGCCCTTACAATATCAGTGTTGCCACTGAGGATAAGGAAGCGCGTGTAGAGTTATACCGTTTCTCGAAGCCTATTTTCGCAATTGTCAAGAAAAATTTTTTCAATAAAAATATTGGGGGGTTTCCCCCCCATGCAAACGCTGACAGTGATTTTGAGGACTATCCGATAAGGTACTTAAGCGATCGCGGAATCATCATCGACTTCAAACCCATTATTAACTAGGTAAAGGAATGTTTGAGGAACACCAATTTCATCGACTGAGGTAACAGCGTAGAATTCTGTTAAGCCAATTCGGTTATCATCAACTTCGAGAAAGTCTTCGTAGTAGTCATCTGTCCAAGGTGCATTTCCTTCTTTTAAACCAGCACCCAACATATACTCTAAGGTATCCCGATAGCTTACTTCATCAAGTGAGTTGACATTGTAATGAGTGAGCAAATCTTGTGCATATTCTGGGTTTTCTCGATAGTTATCCAAATTAATCCAAGGTGCCGGATTTTGACCATTTTCTAAGCCTTCATTGAGTGCATAATTAGTCAATTCTGAGTTATCAATCTCGCCATTATTATCACTATCAATGATAGTTTCATCAGATGCGATCGCTTCTTCATACTCATCTTGATACCACTCAACATCAACTAGGCGAGACACATCGAAATCGTCATCTAAATCGTCATCGTCGTCTAAATCATCATCCAAATCATCGTCTAAATCGTCATCCAAATCATCATCATCGTCGTCTAAATCATCATCCAAATCATCGTCTAGATCATCGTCAAGGTCATCACCTGAAATGTCATCATCATCGAGATCATCAATAATTTCATCGTCATCCAAATCATCCAAATCGTCTAAATCGTCATCCAAATCATCATCATCGTCGTCTAAATCATCATCCAAATCATCGTCTAGATCATAGTCTAAATCGTCATCCAAATCATCATCATCGTCGTCTAAATCATCATCCAAATCATCGTCTAGATCATCGTCAAGGTCATCACCTGAAATGTCATCATCATCGAGATCATCACCTGAAATGTCATCATCATCGAGATCATCAATAATTTCATCGTCGTCCAAATCGTCATCCAAATCATCGTCTAGATCATCGTCAAGGTCATCACCTGAAATGTCATCATCATCGAGATCATCAATAATTTCATCGTCATCCAAATCGTCATCCAAATCATCGTCTAGATCATCGTCAAGGTCATCACCTGAAATGTCATCATCATCGAGATCATCAATAATTTCATCGTCATCCAAATCATCCAAATCGTCGTCTAAATCATCATCCAAATCATCGTCTAGATCATCGTCATCATCATCACCTGAAATGTCATCATCATCGAGATCATCAATAATTTCATCGTCGTCCAAATCATCGTCTAAATCGTCATCCAAATCATCGTCTAGATCATCATCAAAGTCATTATCTATACCCACATTAACATCGGGAATTTCTCCAATAATGCCATTGTTATCGAAGTCATCATCTAAGTCATTATCGAAATCGTCATCAAAGTCATCATCCAAATCGTCTAAATCATCATCTAAGTCATCATCGAAGTCATTATCATCGTCATCTAAATCATCATCTAAGTCATCATCGAAGTCATTATCAAAGTCATCATCGAAGTCATTATCATCGTCGCCTAAATCATCATCTAAGTCATCATCGAAGTCATTATCATCGTCATCTAAGTCATCGTCTAAATCATCATCTAAATCATCCTCTGACACAAGATTGATACCCTGAAATAAACCCACACCAAACGCAAACTGGAAGACTTGTTTCAAGCTAATTTCTTCAACTCCAAAGCCAAAGAAATTAGTAACTGCTTCCAGGTTATCATCAAAATAGTCACGAATATTGAACACCGGATTAAACCAACGTCCTTCATCTAATCCAAAATGGGTCAAATGTTCTAATAAGTCTGAAGGAGTCCAATCATCAGGAAGATCCGAGTTGATTTGTTTGTAATAGTTGAGATCTACAAGAGGATTAAACCAACGTCCTTCATC
>NZ_JAYGHR010000095.1:10546-48314 GCF_034932365.1 Limnoraphis robusta BA-68 BA1
TAATCCAAAATTGGTCAAATGTTCTAATAAGTCTGAAGGAGTCCAATCATCAGGAAGATCCGAGTTGATTTGTTTGTAATAGTTGAGATCTACAAGAGGATTAAATAAACGTCCTTCATCTAATCCAAAATTGGTCAAATGTTCTAATAAGTCTGAAGGAGTCCAATCATCAGGAAGATCCGAGTTGATTTGTTTGTAATAGTTGAGATCTACAAGAGGATTAAATAAACGTCCTTCATCTAATCCATAAATCTGAAAGTGAGAAACTAATTGATCATCACTGAGTTCAGACAGGTCGGAGTTGTTTTCTTTGTAGTAATCTAAATTGAGGAAATTGACGGGTTGAATGACGAATCCATCATCAAAGTCATCGTCAAAGTCATCGTTAAAGTCATCATCTAAATCATCATCTAATATATTAACGATAGATGAACCAGGAATGATTGAAATATCATCAACACTATCAACTTCTGATCCATCGGTCATTTCTTGAGAATCATCATCTAATTCATCAACATTATCTAAACCCACGAGTTGATTTTCTAAGGGATTTTCACGATTCATGAGTAGATCCATGGTAGATGTCTCCTTGATTTACTGAAAAGATTCAGCTTAGAACAATTGAGATCAATCTTCTATTTCCAGCCATTAAAAAGCTGCGATTTGAGTGATAGATTCTCAAACCTCAAGAGAATTGATCGATGAATTTGCAACTTCCCAGTTCAGATTCTATGGGGAACGCTTTGTTGTGTTATACGAAGAGCAATCTAGGTTTTCGCAAAAATCGCTAAATTTTTTTGGAAATGAGTCTTCACAACAGTATCTATGGGACTTGTATTGTCTATAACTTACGAGAGTGCCTCTATTTAGAGGGTCTATTAGCGCTGCTTAACGCACTTTTGAAACCTTATCTAAGGGGAGTTGCGTAAATCCTGTTGTCTTGAAACCCATCCTAACTGCTATCTCAACATAGAAGAGATTGAATTGGACATCCTGATAGGGGACAGGGGAAACCGTAAAACCATGCTATAAGAAGCGGAGAAGTAATCATGGTACAAGCTGATGTACTTATTCAAGCAGGTCACGAAGGCCGAACCACAGGGGCAACAGGTGCTTGTGGGCCATTAGGATGTGAACAGGAATGGACTCCTATTGTGGCAGATGAAGCCACCCGAATTTTACGGGAAGCCGGAGTGAAGGTGATTCGTAAAGATGCCTTTTTAGAAGGAAAATATGATGTCAAAATAGCCGTTTTTCTTCACTTTGATGGTTCTAATCCCCCTTGTAAAAGTGGTGCCTCAATCGGATATGATGATCAAACCGATCAAAGTGCAGCCAATGCCTGGAAGCAACTGTATTCCAAATACTGGCCCTATAAATGGATGGCGGATAACTTCACCTCAAACCTGAAAAACTATTACGGTTTTCAATATACTCGCACAACGGATGCTGAATTAGTTTTAGAGTTTGGAGAACTTAGCTGTCTTGAACAAGCCGAATGGTTAAAACCCCGTTTAAAATGGTTAGGCGCGTTGCTAGCTCACTTTTTAAGTCAGCGAATCAAAAAAGGAAATGTTCCCGATCCAGGGCCGTTTGAAGTGGGTTCTGAAGTGCATTCAGCCCCGTCAAGTTGGAGTCAATTTTATGCAGGTTTAGAACAGTCAGGCTACAGTATTCCTTATCGGGGATTAGAAAATCCGACTTTAACCCGAAAATACGGAATTGTCAAAGAGCCTTATGGTGAATTAGTTGAGTTTAAGACCCAAAAGTTTGTCAAGGGAAAAGTGGCTTGGTTTGGCGGTGAAAAAGATAAACTGATCGCCTCGGATGAAACCTCGACTTTGACGGGAGAAGTTTTACGTCTCCTCCAGAAAGATGACTATTACTGCACGATGCGTTGGAATTATCAAAGCAAAATGCAGTTTTGGAAAAATCGTCATTTACTGGTGGTTAATCCCCAAAATAATCGGGCTGTGATTGTACGGGTAATTGATTGGGGGCCAAGCACTGAAACACAACGAATTATCGATCTTTCTCCGAAAGCTTTAGAAGCGCTAGATGCTAAAACCGATGATTTTGTACTCTGTGCTTTTTCTAATACCAGTTCAGCCAGTCCGGTTTTAGGTTTTGTCTCTTAATATCCGCTCTGAAAAACTTACTCGAATCTATCCAAAACCACCTAAATCTAGGCTAAGTTGGATGGGTTCGATGTTTTCTTCCCGCTTCATTCTAGAAGTGTCGGCACTATCCAGTCCGCAGGCTGACACGGGCAAGCTACCCGCCATCACTAAAACAGATGGGACAAGGATTTAACGGATTAAGCTATCTGTGACCAGCTCAGATCTGTGCGTTTTACAGTTAAGTTAATCCGTTCTTCCGCTTTCTCTTATCCGTTTTTTGCCGCTAAATTTCTAGCAGCATTTAGATCGCGATCACATTTGAAACCGCATTTTTCGCAGTGATAAACACGCTCAGATAAAGGCATTGAATCTTTAATGTGACCGCAGTTCGAGCATTTTTTTGTAGAAGGTTCCCAACGAGAAACAACAATCAAATTGGAGCCGTAAAGTTCACACTTATATTCAAGTTGTCTTCTGAACTCGTAAAAACCCATATCGCCGATAGCTTTAGCTAACTTGTGGTTAGCCATCATCCCAGACACGTTTAGATCTTCAATCACAATCTGACTGTGGTTCTTAGCCAGATATGTGGTGAGTTTGTGTAGCGTGTCTTTGCGAATATTAGCGATTTTCCGGTGCAGTTTAGCTATCTTGAGAGTAGCTTTTTTCCAGTTAACTGAACCTTTAACTTTCCGACGATTTAACCATTGCAAGCGAGAAAGTTTGGATTCAAGTTGGCGGTAAGATTTGGCTCCCTCAAACACTTCTGAGGTTGACAGGGTAGCCAGAGATTTCACACCCAAGTCTACCCCGACAACATCAATAAATTTGGGCGTTGGCATCGGTTCAACTTCAAAGCTGAAGCTGACAAACCATCGCTCTGCCCTTCGGGACACCGTTACAGACTTGGGCTTAATATGATCGCTTATACGCTCAAAAGTTCTCACCCAGCCAATGCGAGGAAGTTTAACTTTAAAAGGTTCTAGTTTGATTGACCCGTCAAGGGTAAAGCTATCGCCTCTCCCTTTTTTCTTAAAACGAGGTGGCTTTGAGACTTTTTGAAAACATCGTTTCCAGGCAATTGCTAGGTTTCTCAGTGCATTCTGAGGGGCAGATTTTGATGATTCGTAATACCAGGGGTTTTCGGGTTTAACCAACGCCACCAACCACTTATGTAAATCAATCCCAGAAGGGAATTTAATTTTCTCCTCTGGGTTGTTTTTGTTGTGTTCAAGAATTGCTAAAGTAAGACCTAACCCCCAGTTCCAAGCATGACGGGCTGTTCCGGCGTGACGCATAAAAGCAGTTCGCTGTTTGTTATTGGGGTTTAATTCAGTCTTGAATGCAATTCTCATTTGAGGGATTCAGCAACGTCTCTTAACTCTTTGATCAGATTCTTATTCTTGTGACTTTTTGACCCATAAAGTCGAGGGGAAAAAACAGAAGAATCCCCGATACCGGATCGTTGATATCGACACCCCCAAGAGTGTCGCCGCTTTTGATAGAGAAACCAATCTACTCATGCCGCCATGATCTCATATTTGGTGAGAATATTTAGTAAGGTTTAAGAAGATTTTCGGATTCTGCAACAATCCCTTTTTTTGAACGGCGATCAAGCTGAAACTCATTCAGCGATCGCCAATAAAGCTTAAAGTTATAAATATTTTAGTATCAATTTTTTCTCAAAGGTCTTGTGAGCGTAGACGATTTGCCCGATAATTGAATCTCCGAAGTCAACTCAAGAAATAGTGACCCGTCAATGTCAAAGCTAAGATTAAAGGAGTTTGCAACTTTATAACTTATACAGCCAAGACCTAGAAACCGAGTTTTTGCCTAAGTCCTGAACTTGCGAGTTGTCAGGTATCCGATCAGGATAAAACCCACTTAATAATTAGCTCAGGGTTACGGGTCACTCGATTTTAGGGGGAACTCACTTCTGACAGTTCAAAAAGCTGTGTAAAAGCTCATCAAGCTGTTGTTAGAGCGTTCATCAAGATATAGCGACGCTTAACTCAAGTTTTCGCAACATCTGGAAAAATTGTTTTTTTAGGGTTAATCTGCGAAAAAGACATCGGCAACCCGCATAACTAAATACCCCTCTATGGACAACATACACGTTCAACTCCGTCAACTTGTTGCCGAGGCTTGTACCTACCCTCCTGAGAGTGTAGAACGTCGGCAAAGACTCAATCAGATGATTCGGACGATCATGCGATCGGGGAAGCTCTGGAGAGAGAACAGCGAATACTACAATGATGCACTCCAGGAAACTTGGGAATACTGCTGCGGCAACCTCGAGGAGTACGATCCTGAGCGAGCCAGTGTCATTACCTGGCTAGATAACCATCTAAAAAAACGTCTGAGAACTTGGCGCGATCGCAAATATCGGCAGCTAAACCGCCAAGTTAGTTTATCCAACCCAGAAACAGACTTTACAGATCCCATCGAGAGAGTTGCGGCTAACCCCGATCTTCAACCCGTTCTCGAAATTTGGGATAAAACGACAGAATGGGTGAATCGTGATCCCGATCGGGTGTTATGCGAAACTTGCTTTAGAAATTGCCCTGAAATTAACTGTCAGGTTCTTTTTCAAAAACGCTTTCCATCGGAAACGCCCTGGAATGATATAGCCTCAGACTTTGACCTCACACCTGCCGAAGCTAAAGATTTGCCGAAATTTTATAATCGCAAATGTTTACCCCTATTGCGAGAATTCGGAATTTCTCAGGGGTATCTTGATCCTTCAAAAACTCGCAAAAAAAGGCAGTCATGATCAGCCAATTCATGCAAACCCTAGACGATTTCTCCATTCCCTTACTGATCCCGAATCAAGCTAAAACCGTAGCCGCAGAATTTGCCGCCCAGCAACCGACTCCACAGAGAGCCACACAGGTTTATCTGAATACTTTGGCGGTTTGCATGGTGAATAACTACTTGCGAATTATGGGAATTCCCACCAATTTAACGGCAGGTGATAGTTGGAACCCGGCTGTCCGTCTGTATGCCGATGTGGCTGATTTAGAAGTTGTGGGTCGAGGTCGCTTAGAATGTCGTCCCCGAACGTCTGATGGGGATTTGGACTCAACGGCTTGTTTTGTGCCGCCAGAAGTCCAAACAGACCGTATTGCTTATGTTGTGGTCGAACTGGACTTAGAACAGGAATTAGCCACGCTGTTAGGCTTTGTCGAAACCGCCGAGAACTCGATCTCTTTAAGACAATTGCGATCGCCCGATGAGTTACTCGAACACCTGCTATCATCCCCCCTGCCGGAAACTGTCCCAACTTCAGTAAATTTGCGTCAATGGCTGCAAAATACCGTCACAACAGGTTGGGAAACGGTAGAAACATTGTTATTTCCGCCGGAACTTCTTGCGGTTCGGGGGGGAGAGACGGCGGTGATTGAAAATCTGGACTCAGTGGCGGCGGTTCTGCGTTTATTAGAACCCGATCAGCCGGAAGATGTTCGCGCCCAAGCGGCGGGGGTTTTGGGTGACATGGGCGTTACTAATTCTACAACGATTAACGCTTTAACCGAACTGTTGGAAACCACCGAAGACGAAGAAACTCGTTGGCAAGCGGCCCTGAGTTTAGGTAAACTAGACCCAAACCATCCTCAAGCTGGAATTAGACGAGTCAGAGCGATTGATTTAACCCCAAAACGCAACGCTAAACAAGTGGCTTTGATGGTAGCTATCAAGCCGAAAGCCAATGATCGCATTGGGGTATGGTTGCAAGTCGAACCTCTGGGATCTTTGACAGTTTTACCTGGGGGTTTAACCTTGAGGGTGTTGTCAATGTCGGGAGAAACGCGCCTCCAAGTCGAAGCGAGAAGCGATAATCAAGGTCGGGGTTTGGATCGCAGCATTGGACGTCGTTTTAGTCCACCGCCTGAAACGGGTTTTCAGGTGCAGGTGCAACTGGGTTCAATGACTGTGACAGAAGAATTTCTGGCATAATTGCGATCGCAGCCAATAGGACAATAGGGAGGGGTAAACTTTTTTCAAACCCCTTTGTGTTAATATTTGCTATAGATTTGGGCTATCTGTACAATAAGTAAGAATTGACATACTCCCCATTTCTAAAGAAAGGGGATTCTCCAAGCCTCACGGCTTTGGATTACTGATTCATTGACAACCCTTAAAGCCAACTGGTTTCCCAATCAACTCCAGAGGGGTGAGTCTCCCCAGTCGTTCATCTCATTTCAGAGATAGTTTCGGTATGCCCTACCGTACTTGAGAAAAAAATGCTTGATTCTCTGTACTTGGTGCTTTAAGGTTTTATATGGCCAAAGCATTCCTGGCAAGAACCCCGTACCTTAAGTTTTCAAGGTTCATTGCATCGATTAGATGCTGGGTTTTTCAACTGGTTGAATACCCTGCCAGTTGAGTTATTATAGCATTAGAAAGAGCCTTATATCCCCATACCTGAAGGTAGGGGCGTGTGCGGCAATTTTTGGTAAAATAGCGGGAGATCATTCAAGAAACTCAAATACTGTCTCGCTTCTAGAAACCTGAAAGGGTGCGGTGTCCAGAGTCAAACAGTATAGATAGGATAGCCTCTATGGGCAAGGTTGTAATACTCAAGGTAGGATCAGGTAGTTTCGAGCAAGGTTTTGATGTCTTGCTTCAGATCAAAACCGATGACAACCGCCTTCTGGCTGAACTAGAGGGTCAACTTCCCCCCAACCCAGGTTTGGAGGGAAGTTATGTCAGTTGGCAAACTCGTTTTCGTCGCCTCAAAGCAGCAAGTCAGTCGAGTAGACGTCTCAACACCGCAACAGAAGAAGCTTGGGAAATTGATGAGAGTTTTCAAAGCAATTCTTCGACGGTTGATGATTTTTCTCGCTGTCAACGTTTGGTGCGAGATGTTGAAAAACGCATGAAACAATGGCTGCAATCTTCTACTCCGAAATGGCAATGTATTCGGGAACGTTTGGGGGCAGAATTTGCCAAAGGAGAAGAAGAAATTCGCCTCGTTATTCAAACTAAAAATCCTCGACTTTGGAAGTTGCCCTGGCACGTTTGGGATTTGCTCGAAGAATATCACATTGGTTTGGGTTATACCTTACCCGGATTTAGTGCAAATTTTACCGCGTCGCAACGTTCTACTCGCACCAATAAAGTGCGGATTTTGGCGGTTTTGGGCGATAAACGCAATCTGAATTTACAACCGGATCAAGAGGCAATATGCAAGTTAAAAGGCGCCGAGGTAACGTTTTTACATCAACCCCGTTCCACGCAGTTTATTAAAACCCTCCGCCAACAAAAAGGTTGGGATATTTTATTTTTTGCAGGTCATAGTAAAACGGAAGAAAACACGGGTCGAATTTATCTCAGCGATCAAGAAAGTTTAAGGCTGGATGAGTTTAAAAATACCCTGAAAGAAGCGATTAACAATGGCTTAAAAATTGCCGTGTTTAATTCCTGTGATGGGTTGGGGTTGGCACAGGAGTTGATTCAATGGCAAATTCCGGTAACAATTGTTATGCAGGAATCAGTGCCGGATTTGGTTGCTCAGTCTTTTTTGAAAGAGTTTCTCATCGAATATTCGACGGGAGAACCGTTGTATGCAGCCGTTCATAAAGCCCAAAAAAGATTAGAAGATTTTCAAGAATTACCGGGAGCAACTTGGCTCCCTCTGATTTTTCAGAATTTAGCTGATATTCCCCCGAGTTGGCAAGATCTACGTCTGAAAAAGTCGGGTGTTCAAGAGATTGAAGATTCGGATATTTCCGAGGCAAAAATATTAAAGACGAGCAAACAAAGGCGCAGGTTTATCCGCATTATTATGGCGGTATTTGCGAGTTTAATTGCGGCTTTTTCAATTATTTTTATTCGAGACTTTGGACAGTTAGAGTTATTAGAATTGAATACTTTTGATCATTTTATGCGATCGCGTCCGGCCGAAACGCTAGACTCGAAAATGTTAATTGTTGATATTGATCGCAGTGATGTTAATGCTCAAGTTCGACCTCCCTATGAAGGAAAACATAAGTCAATTAGTGATGGTTATCTCACCCAATTAGTCGAAAAGCTGGCTGCATTAGAACCTCGTGTTATTGGTTTAACCCTCTATCGAGATTATCAACTCAAACCGGAATATAAAACCCTAATTAGTCGTTTTAAAGATGATGATCGATTCATTAGTCAATGCGATATCGGAGAAAATCTCAGTAACACGGGTCGCGCCGCTTCTCCTCATGCCGTTCAAGGCGCAAATTGGAAACACAGAATCGGATTTAGCGATCAGGTTTTAGATCGAGATCGAACGATTCGTCGCCAATTAATCAGTCTAGAACCGCCAGAAGATATGCAAATTTCGCCTTGTCAAAGTGAGTTATCTTTTAATTTATTAGTGGCATTGCGTTATTTGTCTGATGAGAAAATTCTACCTGCCGAGATCTATCAAGAAAGACGAAATTTTGAGTTAGGTAATGTTAAACTGAATCCTCTCACCCTAAATTCAGGAGGTTATGATCACCTTCTTGATATTGACAAGACACAACTGCTGTTAAATTATCGAGCCACAAAGAGTGAAGTCGCACCCCGAACAACGATGACAGAAGTGTTGCAAGGTACAATTGATCCGGCTTTAGTGAAAGATAAGATAGTTCTAATTGGCACAAGTGTTCCTGAATTTGAAACCATTTATTCGACTCCCTATGGAGAAATGTCTGAGGTTTTTCTTCAGGGCCACATGATTTCTCAACTGGTGAGTGCGGTTACAGATGGACGACAATTATTAACATGGTGGCCTGACTGGCAAGAAAACATTTGGGTTTTAGCTTGGGCATTAATTGGCGGTTTACTCGCCCGTTGGTTCCGTCCCGCTATTGCTGTTGGTGCTGCAATTCCTATACTTTGGATTTTGCATCGTTATTGTTATATTCTACTGATTGAACAGGGGTTATGGGTTCCATTTGTTCCGCCTGCATTGGCTTTAGGAAGTGCTTTGATAGCAACGACGTTAATTTACCGAGTTCTAAAAGTTTAGAACGCTTGTTTTTGTTCTTGATAGAGAGACTTAAATTGTTTTTGTTGCTGGTTGTGATCAACAATAGGTTCGGGATAGTCACAAGCTTCCCGATCTTTTGATGAGATTTTTCCAGTCACTAAATCTTCTGTCTCTAAACTGCTTAATTCTGGTAGCCATTGGCGAATATATTCACCCTCTGGATCATATTTTTGGGCTTGAGTAATCGGGTTAAAAATTCTCAAGGGTTTAGGGTCCATCCCACTCGACGCACTCCATTGCCAGCCCCCATTATTAGCCGATAAATCCCCATCGATCAATTTTTGCATAAAATATTTCTCGCCCCATTGCCAATTAATCATTAAATCTTTGGTGAGAAAATTGGCAACAATCATCCGACAACGGTTGTGCATCCATCCACTTTCATTGAGTTGTCGCATCGCTGCATCAACAATCGGATATCCGGTTTTTCCTTCACACCAAGCTTGAAAATGTTCTGGATTATTCCGCCAAGGAAAGTCTTTAAAATGATCACGATAGGGGCCTTTTGCGAGTTCAGGAAAGTGATACATTGCCTGTTGATAAAATTCCCGCCATGCGAGTTCTTGTTGCCATGCTTTAATATGATTACGGGCTTCATCACTGCGAGTATTTTCCATCGCTTCAACGGTTTTTGCCCAAACGGTACGAATCCCAATCACTCCAAATTTTAACGCTGCACTCAGTTGAGAAGTGCCATCATTCGCGGGAAAATTCCGTTGTTCATCATATTCAAATAAAGCGCGATCGCCAAATTCTTCTAAGCGATTTTGAGCCGCTTCTTCTCCGGGTTCTAAGACCAACTCATTCTCCCAAACAAAGCCTAAATCTTTGGCGGTGGGTAAATCAATCACTCCATTTTCTTGGGCTGTTTTGAACTCAATTTCCGTTAGTCCCCTTGGATGATTCGCAAAAGTATTAATTGGTTTTTCCTTATGTTTTTTACTCCAACTATTCCAATAGGGCGTATAAACTTTATAGGGTTCATTCCCGGATTTAGTTCGGATTTCATCGGGTGAATGAAGTAACTGATCCCAAAAGGTTTCAACCGTAATATTCGCCGCTTTTAACGCTTCAGAAACCGCCTGATCACGTTCTTTTGCGTAGGGTTCAACATCGGAGTTCCAAAAAACCGCTTTCGCTTCTAATGCTTGAGCCAGTTTAGGAATAGCTTGACTGGGCTGATCCTGTAGAATCAATAATTGACTGCCAACTTTTTGGTACTGGTGTTGAAGCTGTTGTAAGCAGCCAATCATATAGGTAACTCTAACAGGTGCGACATCATCTTTTTGCAGAATATTCGGATCAAGACAAAATATGCCCACTACTTGATCACTCTTTTGTCGAGCGGCGGCTAATCCTTTATTATCAGAAATACGCAGATCACGACGATGCCAAAATAAAATCAAATCTGACATAAAAACAGAAAAAAAGAGACAGTGAGTAAGTGAGCCGAATTAATATCCTCAGCTTTGGAGAAACGGTTTAGCAAGTAATAAGCTAGAAATTGATTTAGAGTCTACAGGTTCACCGTCTAGGATAGCTTGTTCTAACTCTTGGGGTGTCATCAATACAACATCAATATCTTCATCCTCATCTTGGGCGGGTGGCTTTTCAAGTTTTTCTAAATCTTCGGCTAAAAAAGAATAAATTATTTCATCAGAATAACCGGGCGCGAGAATAAATTGTCCGAGTTTACGCCATTTATGGGCGCGATAACCCGTTTCTTCTTGAATTTCACGCTTGACGGTATCGGCGGGATCTTCATTATTATCAATGGTTCCGGCGGGAAATTCCAGGGTGCGTCCTTCTATGGCGAAGCGATATTGTCGCACTAATACTAATTTTCCCTCGGAAGTCACGGGAATAACCAAGGCGCCACCCGGATGACGAATACATTCCCATTCCCCGACAGCGCCGTTAGGAATGCGAAGACGGTTGACTTCGTAGCTAAAACGACGTCCCTGATAAAAAAGACGTTGTTGGAGAATTTCCGGCGGTTCTGATCCAGGTTTCATCTAAATATAAAGATTGAGTTGAACAGTATCTAGATTATCTTAATCTGTGACATACTCTGACACTAATTCTGCGAATATAGTGTCAGCATCCTAACATCACTATTAGGAATTCCTGCTTCATTCGGAGTGTAATCACTTAACCGTCCACAGGCAGCCACCGTGAGTCCCAGGGTGGTTAATCCTTTGTGAAGGATATTAATTGCAGCGTTCTCGTCCCGGTCGATTTCAATCCCGCACTTGGGGCATTGATGAAGACGAACAGAAAGAGTTTTGGGAACTTTGGTTTTACAGGAAGAACAGTCTACGGTTGTGCTGTGAGGATTTACCTTAACAAAATGTACGCCGCTTCTTAGAGCCACTGCTTCTAATATTGTTAGGAATTTTCCCCAAGCTACATCGTAGATCGATTTAGCTAATCTTGTTCTTGCCAGTCCCAAGATGTTCAGATCTTCGACTGCTATTAAGTCGTATTTTTTGACGAGTTGGTGAGCAACATTGTAATGAAAATCCTTTCTCTTTCTACCTATTCGCTGGTGGACAAGAGAAATTTTTGGCTTTTGCTTTTGGGAATTAACAGAACTGGATTGCTTTCTAGCTAGCTTTTTCTGTTGTCTAGCCAGATGCCTCTGGGTTTTTCTGTAATGTTGCTGAACGTCTACAGATTCCCCATTAGATGTGACAAGATTAAAGTCAACGACTCTCTTACGAGAGCCGTTGCTCTCCAAAACCGTGCGTGAGACTGTCGGGTAAGAGAGCATACGTCACCGTATCTTTCTCCCCTCAGAACCGGACTTGACACTCCTCGCATCATCCGGCTCAAGCCTTTGCTTTAACAGAACGTCTACCACTGTGTATGGTTTTATGGCAAATCTTGTGTAGGTGCTGAAGATTGTCAATATCCTCCGTACCCCCTTTTGCCAAAGCTATAATGTGGTGAGTTTCTAGAGCCTCTCCGTTGTGTAGTTTTTCCCCACAAATTGGGCATTTCCAGTTCTGGTTTTGGGCGATTTGATAATATTTAGACCCTTTATCCCAGATGGTTTTGCCAGATTTTCTGGCTCTCTTTGCCCAATACTCTTGTAGGGTGGGGTCATCCGGGGATGCGGTTCCTTTTACTTTAATATGGCGTTCAATGGGGATACTTGCGATATTAAATAGGATTTTTTCTTTTGAAACTCCTTTTCGGTCTTTGATCTGGCAAGTGAATTCCCATCCTCTGCCTCTGATTTGAAAGTATCGGTTCGCAATCCATCTTTTTCCCTTATTAGGGTGTCGTCTTTTAGCCCATCTCCAAAGTGCTATCCATACTTCTGAATGAATATAATTGAACACTTCTTTGCTGACTGCATGACGATAATAGTTACCAAAGCCGCGAAGTTTAGGGTTGAGTTGTTCAATAACAATTTTCTGTTCAACCGCCCGGTTGGTTCTGAGCCAATCCCTAATTAATTGTAGGAATGAGAGAACTTTTTGTTTTTGCGGTTTGATGAGAAGTTTGCCTTGATATTGTCTGAGATTAAACCCCAAGAAGTTGAATCCTTCACTGATATGTACAATCCGGGTTTTCTCTCTATTCAGTTGTAGTCCCTTTTGTGCCAGCCATTCTTCAATTTTGGGTAGAATTTCTTCGAGGTCTTCTTGACAGGTGGCGGTCACGACGAAATCATCCGCGTATCGAATGAAACCGTATCGATTGGATTTGTAACTGCCTTTTTTCTTCTTGAATTGATTCAAGAATTGTTCTAAGCCATGTAGTCCAATGTTTGCCAAAAGAGGGCTAATTGTGCCACCTTGTGGCGTACCGCTTGCTGTGTCGTGGTGTTGTCCTTTATCCAAGTATCCTGCCTTTAGCCACTGTTTAATGAGGTTGCGGGCGGGAAAATTCCCGATGGAATCTAGAATAACTTGGTGGGAGATGTGGTCGAAGAATCCACTGATATCGGCATCTAATACCCATGTGTCTCTATTACCTTGTAGGCGTAAGAAACATTGCTCTATGGCATCGTGGCAACTTCTTCCGGCTCGGAAACCAAAACTGTTTGGCTCGAATTGAGCTTCCCAGATGGGTTCTAGGGCGTTTTTAACGACGGTTTGTGCGACTCTATCTCTGATGGTGGGTATGCCTAGTGGTCGTTGTTTACCATTGGCTTTTGGGATGTAAACCCGTTTGTTCGGTTTCACTTTCCAGAAGGTATATTGCCTCATTTCTCGGATGAGTTTTACCCGTTGTTCTGGTGTTAATGCCACCTCCTTATCTACACCAGGTGTTCGTTTTCCTTGATTCAATTGGGTAACTTTTCGCACAGACCAAAGTAGATTGTTGTAGCTCCTGAGCATCAGTTTTGTCAGGCTTCTGACCTGATTCCACTGACCGTTCTGTGTAGCACGATAAATCCGCTTCCTTAGATTCCTAACATTCTTCATTACTGCTTTCCAGTTAATCTCTGACCAGTCTTGAAGATGTCCTTTGTCTCCGATAACCGTTGGGGTTTCCATCTTTTAACTCAGTTGGGTTTCTTTGAAGTGTGTTTATCGTTTAAGACCTGTCAGAAGTGGGCTGCCGTTTTCAGGCGGTGTGATGTTGGTGCAATTCCTCAACCCTTATCCTCTGCATTACACAGGGGCGTTCGCTTTTTCTGACTTCCTTTATCCCCTAGACGTTCGGCTTCAATTACTCTCGGCTTACTCCGTTGTCGGACAACAGAGAGTCTATTGGACTTACCGTGTTTCGCCGTTTGATGATTTGCGAATTGGTTAGGGTTCCGCTCATACTCCGGTAGCGTTCGGACTTCTTTGTTGAATAGTGAAACTTTCAACAACCTTGCTACTTACCATTTTGGTTAAGGTGTTTCAGCCTGGTTTCACCTTTTCGTGTATCACGGAGCTAGATTAGCAGTTCACTTATCGTTAACCCTTCCAGTTCTTCCCCTCGCATCACTACCGATTTAGGCTATCAGCTTAGACACTTTTATGGTCTGCACTCCAACAGTTTCATTACTTACTTCTGCTGTGACCGGACTCTGTAGAGTCTTTTATATGGGGACTGGACAGAAGTACCCCAGAGAGAGTCGGCTCTCTATTCATCAATAGCGACTTTGCACGTCGCGCTTCACCTCACACGGCTCCTCAGTGATATGTTGCTTATCACGCATACCTCATTACCCATTTATCCCCGACTTTCTCAAGTCTTTTTAGTGGGCTTAGGCTCGGTGCTGTTACAACCGGATTTTTGCCCAGACTACCATCGCTGGTTGTCTTTGTGTCGTGGCAGTGTCTATGAAGTAAGTCCCAATTTTCATAAGAATCCTTTCCACCTTTTGATTTGGGGATTCTGTGGTCAACTTCCATCACATCGTTTTCACGGAATATTAATCCGCAGTAGGTACACTTCCCTTTTTGCTTCTTTAAGAGTTTGGATACCCTTTTAGGCATTTCAGGGTTGTTACCCATTCTTGTACTCCAGTAAACCAGGTTTCCGTCGTATGGTGACGATTCGCCTTTAACTTTTACATGACGCTTGATTTCAGTGGCGCTATGTTTCTGTGACCGCATTGGGTTTTTACCCTCAGACCTGGTTGCGAATACCCAGTTATCGCCTTTTATTGTTTGCCAATATTTCTTTACCACCCATTCTTTTGATTTGTTTGGGTGTCGGCGTTTCGCCCAAGCAAAAAGTTTTAGGAAAATGAGGCTGTCTAAATCTGAGAATGCCTCCTTGCTTATTACGGTTGAGTAGTAATTTGCCCACCCCCTGATGATGGGGTTTAATCGACTGATGAGTGCCGCTTGCGGTGCAGTCTTATGAGCTTCAATTACTGCTGCTATTTTGTCGTAATGTACCTTCTGCTTTTCCTTGCTTGGAGTGATGATGGTCTTAAAGCCTAGTTGTCTATTTCCCCTTGAGGTTTTACCTGAATGGTATTTACCTACGGGGAATTGACGTATATTAAAACCAAGGAAGTTGAAACCTGGTTGTTCTTGCTCACACTGATTGAGGGTGTGAGTAATTCTAGTTTTGTTAGGCTTTAACTCCAATCCCATGCCTTTTAACCATTCAGAGATAATCTCCTTGCATCTTTGGACAACGGTTATGTCTTCGTGGAGAATAACGAAGTCATCGGCATACCGGATGAAGTTCAGGGCTTTTCGATTATCCCTTTTGCCAAAACCACTCTTAGTAGGAAGAGTATCAGCAAATTCTTTCACCCGTTCTTCCATCCCGTGAAGGGAGATGTTAGCCAAAAGAGGAGAAATGACCCCTCCTTGTGGCGTTCCCTCAGATGTTTCGAGGTACTGCATATTATCCATCACTCCCGCTTTTAACCATGCTCGTATTTGACGGCGTATGGTGGGAAATGTATTCAATTTGTTAAGCAGTGCTTTATGGTCGATGCGGTCGAAACACTTGGCTATATCTGCATCCAATACATATTTCGATTTGCAGTGAATGCTTGTATAGATTGCCTCAATTGCATCATGGCATGAGCGTCCGGTTCTGAACCCGTATGAGTTCGGTTCAAATCGTGCCTCCCATTCTGGCTCTAATGCCATTTTGACAAGCACTTGCAAGGCTCGGTCTTTCATCGTAGGTATTCCTAATGGTCGTTTCTCTTCCGTTCCTGGCTTGGGAATCCATACTCGCCTAGTTGGGCTGACCTTAGTTCCAAGTTTTAATTCCCCTGTTAGGGCAAGACGTTGCTTTGGGGTTAGGTTCTTTTGCCCATCCACACCTGCTGTCTTTTTCCCTTGGTTATCTTGGGAAACTCTACGAACCGATAAAGCTCTTGCTGACCAGGACTTCATCAATATCTTCTGGAGTCCGCGAACTAACTTTACATTGCCACGTTGAGAGGCTTGATAGATGCGCTTTTGTAACTTAAAGACTTTACGCTCTAGCTTATGCCAGGGTATCGCCTTCCATTCAATCATCGGG
This sequence comes from Limnoraphis robusta BA-68 BA1, assembly GCF_034932365.1. Lineage (NCBI taxonomy): Bacteria > Bacillati > Cyanobacteriota > Cyanophyceae > Oscillatoriales > Sirenicapillariaceae > Limnoraphis > Limnoraphis robusta. Next base: position 26,630 of record NZ_JAYGHR010000095.1, read on the forward strand.
GAGAATCCCCGTGCTTTTGACGTTTTCATTACGACTTGAACCTCTATCCTACATTTCACCGTGAGTCTGTCTGCCTATCCTTGGAGTTACCCAAGGCGTTCGCTTCTGACTCAATCTTTCCTACTCGCAGCATCCAGTTAGCACCTACTCAGGGAATCGACCACCCTGAGAGCATACGAGAGGTTACTTCGTTCCTGATAGACATTGTTTGAACCTTTAGAGCGACACTCTACACCGGGTTTATTGGAAGTGCTTGATGGTCATTCTTTCACTGCCATCTCCTTATCCTTTGCCTTTTGGCTCCAGTGTAAAAGCCTTATTCCACTGGTTACTAATGACGATGTTTTAAACGTGCCTTCACTTTCGTTACTCATGGGTTCTTGCTCGTAGGAAACCAACTTTTAGGCTGTTAGCTTTACCTCCTTTCATCCCCGCTTTACGGATTGATGGCTAGTCGCTACCGTAGGGGAAGTGCTGTCACCACTGCACTTGTGTGGAAGGACTTGAGTTTTCTAGGATACTTCCTCTCACCTTCATGTCTATCAAGTTGTCAAGGTTCTATATTTGACCTTGCGGCTAATCCCCCAAATCCTGTGTAGATTGGTTTCTAGCCAACGAATCGCACGAAAGACTTCAGTCCCAAATCAATTCCAACAGCACTTTTGATTTCATCTATTGGTTTTGCTGTCGGAACAGTATCATCCTCTAAGGATATCGCGACGTACCATCCGTCAGCTTTTTTAACAATAGTTGCCGTCAGGAGTTCAAACCCATCAGGAAAAGGTCGGTGCATAATCACAGGCATCGACCCTATCTTTGACAAAGTTAATAACCCATTCTCAATTTTGTTGACACCTGCTTTGGGGCAATTAATGCGAGGAAAAGTAAAGGAGCGCAATTGTCCTTTCTTTTTGAATTTGGGTCTCCCCGCTCTTTTCCCCGACTTATCGGGTTTCGTCCATCTATCCCAGGACAAGTCCAGTCGTTTGAGATTTTGCTGTTGAACCTCAGCATGAATTTCCTTGTAAACAGGAAACAGTTCTTTGGTTGTCTTAAGCTCTCCGGCTTGAAAGTTGTAACCAGGGAAGTTTTCTGGGATGTCTCCAATTGGTTCTGAAACTAGGCTACATCTATCTATTTGACATCTCGTCCTCCTCCGCCAGTCAAACCTTTGACCGAGTGCGTAGTTGTGATGTCTCCGCAACATCTCAAGCCAGGTTTCCATTTTGGCAACCTGCTCGGCGGATGGCTGTAGTTTGTAGATGTGTGTTAGTCTCATTAGAATATTGTAGGTTGGTATCAAGCTTAGTGCTATGTCTTATCATCTTCGTCCTGGAGCTTGTTATAAACTTCAAGCTCACCTTGTCTTTGTGACTAAATACCGCAAACGGGTTATTAATAAGGAAATCCTTGACCGATTGGAGCAGATCTTTCGTGATACTTGCATTAAGTGGGAATCAACCCTTGTTGAATTTAACGGTGAAGAAGATCATGTTCACTTACTGATTGACTACAATCCCAAGGTTCAAACCAGCAAACTGATTAACAGCCTAAAGACAGTTAGTAGTAGGCTTATTCGTAAAGAATTTCCCGCCCAAGTCAATAAATTTTATTTCAAACCTGTCTTTTGGACGGGAGCTTATTTGATTTCCAGTTGCGGAGGTGTAACTTTGGAAGAACTCAAGGCTTATGTCCAGAACCAAGAGGCTCCCGAATAATATCGTAGAATCGCGCTTTTGATTTTTGGCTTCAATTCCCCTGTCACTAAGCTTCGCTATAGTAACAGTACCCTTTCAGCATTTTTAGATGGAATTGAGTTTAAGGTTAAAACTTGGAGGTTTCATCCAAAAAAATATTATGATTTTCAGCGTTATTTTGTTCAGGTTCTTGATACAACGGAACGGTAAAAGTGACCGTTGATCCGAGACCATCGCCCAGACTGTAGAACTTAACGCTGCCGCCCATCGCTTGTACTAATTTTTGAGAAATCACTAATCCCAAACCTGTACCGCCATATTGACGAGTGTAGCCCGTATCGACCTGAGAAAAAGCTTTAAACAGGCGATCTTGCTTTTCTAAGGGTACACCAATTCCGGTATCCGTGACTCTAAATTCCACCAAACCCGGAAATTCTTGATTTTGAAAGATGACTTTTTTTTGAACGAGTCCTAAACTAATATTCACACCCCCTTCATGGGTGAATTTGATGGCATTTCCCACTAAGTTGAGCATGACTTGCAGGAGGCGTTGATAGTTGGCATAGACGATTAAAGTTTTGGAGTATGAATGTTCGTGAATTGATAAATTTAATCCCTTTTGTTGAACTTGAGTTTTGGTAAACTGTTCGACTTCTTTTAACAGTTCACTCACTTTGACGAGAGCGAAGTCGATTTCCATTTTCCCGGCTTCGATCTTGGCAATATCTAACACATCGTTAATCAAATTCAGCAAATGTATAGCCGCACGATGGGCTTCCTGGACAAATTCTCGTTCTTCTTCACGATCATCAACTAAACCATCTATAACCAGCTTGAGAAAGCCAATAATACCATTAAGCGGGGTACGCAGTTCGTGAGAGGTATTCGCCAGAAATTCACTTTTGAGACGGGAAGAGGCTTCTGCTTCGGCTCGGGCTTCTTCGAGTTCCTGATAGAGAGTCGCATGAGCGATCGCCGTTCCGACATGAGTCGCCAGTTCTCGGACAAAATCAATTTCAGCCAAAGTCCACTGACGAAAGTGATCGCATTGATGTAGAGCGATCAAACCGTTCGGTCGAATTATACCATTGGGTTGATCAAGATAGGAAGTGGCAATCACCAAAACCGAATGACGTTTGTAGGGGTCTTCAGAGGTAGCCGTGCGTTCAAGAGCAATTGGTTCTAAAGTTGCTAAAGCTTGACTCCAACCCCATTCCTGGTCAATAGACACTTCCGAGCCAAGCAGCGTTTCGTAGGGGTCTTGACGATATTCAGCGACAACTTGAGTGTATTGGAAACGAACATTTTCGTGGGTGCGATCAGGTTTGTAAGGGCAAATAATGCAGCGATTGACTTGGAGAACCTGACCCAGACTGGACACGGTTTGCTGCCAGATTTGCTTGAGATCAAGAGTGCGGCGAATTTTTTGAGTAATTTTACTCAAAAGGGTTTGATAAATTTGGGAACTGGGGGGAACCGTCCGACAAATTGTTCCGGCAATTTGCACCAGCATTTTTTGCTGGATATCGAAGTTTGACGGTAAAGAACGATAAGCAATAATTTCTTCGAGGTCAGCCTCAGAATTGATTTCGCTGGGTTCGAGACTTCGACCCATCACCAGTACCCGACTCGCTTTGCCGTTGGGGGTCAAAATCGGACTGATCACTAATTCTAAGGGAATATAATGCTCCTGATAGAGAAAGGGATAACTAAATCGCTCGGGAATCGAACTTTCCAGAACCCGATGAATTCGCTCTAAATAGGGTTCAAGCAAAGCAGGCCCAAACGTTTCCCCCATCTGAGAGCCTACCACTTGGTCAGCACAAAGATCATAGGATTCGCTCTGTTGCCAAAAAAACGACAGATACTTACCGGATACATCCTGAATAAATACCAAATCAGCCCCCAACTCTCGCCAAATCTCGGCAGGAAATGAGTTTGAAAGCTGAAAATCTGTATTGGAGTTCATCAGCGCTCGCGACAGGGAACCTTTACCTCAACGCAGTTTAGGGGAATTAAGCTGCACCTTGGACTCAACAACATCATCTGAGATCATCAGAAGGATAAAACCCATCCATTGAGCTAGATTCAGACATCAGGAAGCTTAAACTACTAATAGTCTTTGATTCTAGCTTTTGATTCTCTATCTTGGATTGATTCATCCATTCAAAGATTAACAACTTTCTGTGATTTTTGTCTTCAGTCTATCGCTCAAACTGAGACACAGAGCTAGCAAACCGATACTTGAAATCGGCTCCCTCTCTACCAGATTAGACAGAGGGGGGAGCTATCGATCTCTAGCTAGTCATTCCATTCACCGCGAGGAGGAACGGGAGGATTGCGCTGGAGCGTCAAAGCTAATTCATCTTCGGGACGCTCACCTCGAAGCCATTGACGCAAAGCAGTTTCTACGACTTTACTCGGATCATTGGTCAGATGTTTGATCTGATCGAGCAACTCGGAGTCTATCTGAATAGAAACTTCTACTTTGGTTGGCGTATCGGACGAGGAAACGGGGTTCTGCTGATTCATAACGTCGTAAAAAGTACCTAGCAAATCAAAACCTAAACCAAAGAGCGAGGGTAAACACGGCTGAGTGCGATTTGCACTTCCCTCCGGCTGTTGGCAACTTCACCCCGGAACGCTACGGCTTATTTATCCGCAACAAGACAGAGCAACCCAAGATTTCTTGCCTATTTCTATTGTACGATGCCAATTCAACAATCAAACAGAGTTGTTCTCAGCATCCCTGTCTTCAAAAAGCGGTGACAGATATTTTTTAGGGTCGTTCAAAGTTGGACGGAGGTGGAAACCCCTGCCCTGACTGACCCGAAAGAGCGCGACTCATAAAATCTCGCCAAATGGGCGCCACAGTCGTTCCTCCGGTAGACCCAGAAGCCAGAGGAGTGTAGTCATCATTACCCACCCAAACCGCCGTTGACAGTTGCGGCGTATACCCGACAAACCAGACATCTCGCTCTGAAGAGGTGGTTCCGGTTTTTCCGGCCGCAGGACGGCCAATTTGCGCTCGGGTTCCGGTTCCTCCGGTGATTACCCCTTGTAAGCTACTGTTGAGGGAAGCAACGGCCCACTGATTTAAGACCAGTCTGGGTTTAGGGGTATTATCCAACAACACATTCCCCTGACTGTCGGTAACTTGGACAATGAACGTCGGATCTGAATGCCAACCATTATTGGCAAACGTCGCAAAACCCCCAGCCATTTCCATTGGCGTGACATCGACTGAACCTAACGGTAAGGAAATTACGGGGTCCATTGGACTCTTGAAGCCCAAAATCCGGCAAACTTCAATCACTTGGTTCAGTCCCACCTCTTGGCCTAACTTCACGGCGGGAATATTTAGAGAACTTTCTAAAGCTGAACGAACACTCACTGCCCCTGAATAACCACCGCCGTAGTTGCGAGGAGAATAGTAGCCATCACCATCAGGATAACTCACGGGTGAATCATACACGGTTGACTCTGGGGAATATTTACCCGTCGCAAAGGCGGTATAGTAAACAAACGGTTTAAAGGCTGAACCCGGTTGACGTTGAGCTTGAATAGCACGGTTGTATTGACTGGTTTTATAGTCAGCACCGCCCACCATTGCTTTGACAAAATGGGTTCTCGGGTCTACAGCAGCCAGAGCAATTTGACCATTGTCCCAACTGCCGTAAACACCCCAATAATACAGACGTTCATGCCAGGTGCTAACCACCTGTTCCGCCATGCGTTGGAAGTTAATATCAATCGTGGTTTGTACGCGCATTCCGCCTTTGAGGACGGCATCTCGGCCAAACTTACGGGTTAACTCCTGAACCACGGCTTCGGTGACGTAGGGTAACTGACTTTGTTTAAATGAGGTAATCGCGCCGACGAGTAAGGGTTGTTTGCGGGCAATGGCTTCTTCTTCTGCGGTAATCCATTTTAACTCCCGCATCCGTTGCAAAACCGTCAGTTGTCTCTGCTTGGATTTTTTGTAGTCTACAAACGGACTATAATCTTCCGGTGCTGGTATTAAACCCGCTAACATTGAAGCTTCCGCTAGGGTCAGGTCACTGGCGGATTTATTAAAATAACTTCGAGAGGCGGTTTCTACGCCGTACAGGTTATGACCCCAGTAGACTTGGTTGAGATATAGCTCTAAAATCTCATCTTTGGCTAAAATTTGTTCTAACCGAATCGCCATGACCGCTTCTGCGGCTTTCCGGCTAATGGTACGGTTCGGTGAGAGAAACAGGTTTTTCACCAACTGCATCGTTAGAGTCGAACCCCCTTCTACCGTATTGCCACTTTCTAAGTTGGCAACAAAAGCCCGGATAATTCCTGTGGGATAAATTCCTTTGTGGTAGTAGAAATTGCTGTCTTCAATCGCTAGAACTGCACGCTTGAGGTGAGGTGAGATTTCATCGAGGGAAATGACTTCCCGGTTGGCTTCATCGTGAAGGCTGGCCAGCGGTCTGCCCTGGATGTCGTAGATGTAGGTGGTTTCTGTCGGTGCGTAGCTTTGCAGAACCCGCACATCGGGTAGATTTCGGAAACTGACGGCTAAACCCACTAGCCCGCCAGCGACAACTGAACTGGCTAACATTGTGACACTCAGCAGCGTCCCAGCCGTGACCTTGCTAACCGACTGAACGAAGTCAAAAATACTTTCTGAGTTGTTGACTCTCGATTTTGGGTGGATAGCGTTAGTTGATGACACGTTGATTTCACTCCCTTCAGGAAAACAAGGCAACAGGGGATTAAGACAGGTAGAGGATCAAACCCTCCGTGATCGCTCTCGCTAAGTGATAGCATACAGCATTCGTTTGTTGCTATTGATCTGTTTTTGGGGAAACCCGACCAACAGGTTTGCACTCGGCTCTCCTCTAGTAATCTATCCCCCAATCGCACCCGGACAATGGTAAGATACTGTATGAATATAAATCACTGATTGATAAACGATATCAGGGATCAAGATTAGCCTAATTGATCTAGTATTTGCAATAATATAAAATTCTCATCAAGTTATGGCATTGAGTCAACCGACCCCAGAGAGATTAACAAACGCATCTCTCGATGATATGACGAGACTGCGCCGAGGTGTTAGTGAAATTTTTCCCGAACAGCTTGATTCGCTGAACCCTGATGATAATTTTAACCAACGTTTGGCTCAATCTCATCAGCCTTTACGGGTTAAATTTGGCATAGACCCCACCGGAACCGATATTCATCTCGGACATAGTGTTGTTTTCCGCAAACTCCGCGATTTTCAAGATGCTGGACACACGGCTGTTTTGATTATTGGTGATTTTACCGCAAGAATTGGTGATCCGACAGGAAAATCTGAAGTTCGCAAGCAACTCACCCCCGAACAAGTTCAACAAAACGCTCAAACTTATCTCGATCAAGTTCGTCCCATTCTTGATTTTGACACACCCGGACGCCTAGAAATTCGTTATAACTCAGAATGGCTCTCTCAGCTTGATTTGGCTAAAATTTTGGATTTACTCTCCACCATGACGGTTGGGCAAATGTTAGCTAAAGAAGGCTTTGCGCTACGTTATGAAAAAGAAGCCCCGATTTTTTTGCATGAATTTCTCTATCCTCTGATGCAAGGTTATGATTCGGTTGCCGTTGAAGCAGATGTTGAACTCGGAGGAACTGATCAAAAGTTTAACCTGGCTGTGGGTCGAGATTTACAACGCTATTTTGGACAAAAGCCTCAATTTGGTTTATTGATGCCGATTTTGATTGGGACTGATGGCGTTCAAAAAATGTCTAAATCTCTGGGAAATTATGTCGGACTCTCTGAAGATGCTCTGACCATGTATTCCAAATTGGAAAAAATCCCCGATGATTTAATTATACAATATTTTGAACTGCTCACCAAATTTCCCCTCGATCAACTCCCTGAAAATCCCCGTGAACGACAAAAATTATTAGCCTTAGATGTTGTTTCCCAATATCACGGCAAAGATGCAGCGTTAGAAGCCCAAAAAGCCGCTTTAAACCTCACGGGCGGTAACGTTCAACAGGCCGATGCGGTCCCTGAATTTTCCCTGGCTGAGATTGAATTTCCGGCGAAGTTATTCTATATTCTCAGTGTGAGTGGTTTGTGTAAAAGTGGCAGTGAAGCCCGACGACAAATGCAAGGGGGCGGCGTGCGACTGGATGGCGAACAAATGACCGATGCTGACCTAACTTTTGAGTCAATTAATGATTTAAACGGACGTGTCTTGCAACTGGGTAAAAAGAAATTTGTGCGCTTGGTAGGATAGATGAACACAGATAAAATTATTGTTCCCCTTGATGTTTCCAGCTTGGAAGATGCGATCGCATTAATTGACCAATTGCCTCAAGTTTCTTTTTGGAAAGTCGGTCTAGAACTGTTTGTCAGTAGCGGGCCGGAAATTTTAACCCAACTGAAACAACGACAAAAACTAATTTTTCTCGATCTGAAATTTCACGATATTCCCAATACTGTAGCAGGCGCTTGTCGGTCAGCCGCAAAGTATGGGGTTGATTTAATCACCATTCATGCAACCGCCGGAAAAGTCGCGTTAAAAGCCGCTCAAAATGCTATAATCGAAGGGGCAAATGCAGCGAATCAACCCATTCCCAATTTAATCGCAATTACCCTCTTAACCAGTCTGAATTATCGTGAATTAGCCTTTGATTTAAACATCACTTTAAAACTCCCAGAATATGCCCTGAAAATGGCGTTACTCGCCCAAGACTGTGGGTTAGCGGGGGCGGTTTGTTCTCCCCAAGAAGTCGAACAATTACGCCAAACCTGTGGGGATGATTTCCTGTTAGTTTGTCCGGGAGTTCGACCCAGTTGGGCAGAAAAAGGCGATCAACAGCGTTCATTTACCCCTTCTCAAGCCTTGAAAGCCGGAGCTGATTACCTGGTCATCGGACGCCCGATAACCGCCTCAGAAGACCCCAGAGCCGCCTTACAACGCATTTGTCAGGAGATCTCTTAAACAGACTTTTTTTCCCTCGAAATTTCGCGTTTTTTTTCGCCAGACCCTCTTGACTTTTTGGCTCGGCTACGGGTATGATTATCTTATAATGGGATGGTTGTGAAAAAAATATTTTTGCTTATATCCGATTATAAAAAATACTATTCATAATTTACCAGCATTCGCCCCCCTTTGTCAACCCTCTTGACCGCGAGGGGAGACAGATTTTTAAATCCCATATAAGAAAAAACCGGGTTTTTTTTAATCCCATATCCCGATAAAAATAGAGAAACTCAAATCAATGAATTTCTCTATTCTAAAACAGAGAGCTATGAAAACGTGACTGATCTGACTACTAAGTTTGAGAAAAGATACCAAACAAACAGATCAAGGATTTGTTTGAGTGATTTCTTCTTTGAGTGAACACCCTGAGAAGGATATCTCTAGAATATTCTCAATTTAAAAATCATCACAGTCCCTTTTTTAAGTGACATTCCCAAGGCTCTTATCCGGGATAAAATCGATTAATTAGATTTCAGATATTCTTCTAAAGCATCAGAACCGCCAATTAATTTTCCATCTATAAAAACTTGCGGTGTTGAAGTTGCGCCTGTAGCTGCTTTGATCGAACGAGTTGAAATATCTTCCCCTAAGACAATTTCTTCAAAATCCCAACCCCGTTCTTTCAGCATTGATTTAGCTTTGATACAGTAGGGACAACCCACTTTACTAAACATTGTAATGGATTTCGGTTTAGTGGCGCTGGGGTTAATATAGTTGAGCATTGTTTCGGCATCCGATACCTCAAAAGGATCGCCGGGAACTTCCGGTTCGATGAACATTTTATCGATAACACCGTCTTTTACCAGCATTGAATAACGCCAGGAGCGCTTGCCAAAACCTAAATCGGCTTTATCGACTAACATTCCGATTTTTTCACTAAATTCGCCATTCCCATCAGGAATGAGTTTAACATTTTCAGCCTTTTGACTTTTTGCCCATTCATTCATGACAAAGGCATCATTAACAGAAAGACAAACAATATCATCAACGCCATTGGCTTTAAACGCGGGAGCCAATTCATTATAACCGGGGAGGTGAGTCGAAGAACAGGTTGGAGTAAAGGCACCCGGAAGGGAAAACACAATTACTGTTTTACCAGCAAACAATTCATTAGAAGAAATATCAACCCATTCATTATTCTGGCGGGTTCTGAATGTGACATCGGGAACTCGTTGGCCTTCACGATTTTCTAGCATAGAGGTTTTCTCCTGTTAAATGTGTTCGAGTTGAGTTTTCCAGAGTTGGGAAAGGGGTTAGGGGGACAAAGAAACTGGGTATTTTTCTAAAAAAGTCCCGCTTATCCCCATTACCATTTTTTTCGCCACTGTTATTATGCAGCGATCGCTTGCTCGTAGGGAACAAAAGATTTTTTACTCGCCCCACAAATTGGACAATACCAATCTTCGGGAATGTCTTCAAAGGCGGTTCCGGCTGCAATTCCAGAATCTGGATCGCCTTCGGTTGGATCGTAAATCATTGAACATTGCTTACAAATCCATTTCCCGCTACTGGCACTTTTTGCTGCGGGTTCTACGCCATCTAAAGCCTTTAACGCTTCGGTGTATTGGTTGGCGTGATGATTTTCAATTGAGGTGAGGAAGCCGAAGTTTTGGGCGGCTTTGCGGAAAATTCCGGCGTGTTCACGGGATTCGGCGATTTGTTCTTCAAACTCTGCAACGGCTTTGTCATCGCGATCTTGACGGGCTTGGGTTGTGAATTCGGGATACATGGTGGTGTATTCGTAGGTTTCGCCCTCAATGGCTAACTCCAAACACCGGGAGATGATCGCTTTTTTCTCGGCTTCACTCAGGCTAGAAGCATCTTTGACGACTAACTCAGGATGAATGAGGCGGAAATGGGCAAAGGCGTGTTCGGTTTCTTGGTTGGCGGTTTCCCGAAACAGTTTGGCGACATCGCTCATTCCCAATTGACGCGCTACTTCTGCAAAAAATAAGTATTTGCGGTTTGCCATAGACTCGCCTGCAAATGCGGCTTCTAGGTTTTTCGCGGTGTTAGAGTTTGACAGATCCATAGTGTTCTCCTCTGAGGATGTAAAGGTTTGATTGATTCCTTACTATCTCAGAATAATTCTGATTTAATAAAATGTCAAGTAAAAAACTGAGACTTAGATTGTGTGATATCTTTTCTCAGATATGATATAATCTAGATAAGGAAAGCCATATAAATAAAGCATCATGGTTAGCAATGCCAGTAAAGAAATAGAAGAGCGAATGCGAGCTAAGGGTCTGAGGATCACCCCTCAACGCTTTGCGGTTTACGCCAACCTATTGTCTCGTTTTGATCATCCGACGGTTGAGGAAATTCTGGTGGATGTGAACCACGATTTGCCGATTTCTTCTAAAGCAACGGTTTATAGTGCGTTATCGGTGTTGCGAGAAGTCGGGTTAGTGCGGGAAGTTTTGTTAGAAGAAGGGGTGACTCGTTATGATGCGAGAGTTGAAGCCCATCATCATTTCTGCTGTCAAACTTGTGGCGTTATTCAAGATATTGACTGGGAAACTTTTAGTAATTTACCCTTAGATCGACTTCCAGAAGGGATTCGCGTTGAAAATTATGAAGTGATTATTAAAGGTGAATGCGATCGCTGTACAAATTCTTAGACAAATATTGTTGTAGGGGCGGGTTGATTACAGTTTACAGTTTACAGTTATACAGTGACCAGCTTTTACAGTTTACAGTTTACAGTTATGCAGTGACCAGTTTTTACAGTTTACAGTTTACAGTTATGCAGTGACCAGTTTTTACAGTTTACAGTTTACAGTTATTAGTTATTAGTTATCAGTTATCACTGTTGACTGTTGACTGGTCACTGTTCACTGTTCACTGTTCACTGTTTAAACCCGCCCCGCTTTCAAGAAATATTATGATTTTAGGGATTAAAAATCGCAATTAAAAACCCGGTTTATCAAAGAAACCGGGTTTTTCCAATATGCAGTTATGGCGATCGCTCAGTTAGAATTGTTTGCGCTTTCGCAAAGCAACACCTGTAACACCAAAGATAAAGAAAGCGACAAAGCTAGACGGTTCGGGTGCTTTGACTAAAACAGCATTGGTTTTCACTTCAACTAACGTTAAAGAAGTGTCTTCGCTAAAGTACCGAGAAAATTCACCCAAATATTCCGCAGTAATGAATTCTTGATTTCCCCCAAATTCTTGTTCGGAATAATCTAATAAAAAATTAAAACCATCACTGGCTTTAACTTCAAAGAAGTCATCATTACCCGCAGTTTCTAACCGTCCAGAAATGGTTAAGAAATCAATGGGTTTCTGGGTTGAATCGTCAAAGAGGAAGAATGAAATATTACCCTGAGCAATTGCAGCTTCACCGGGAGGTTTTTCAATAGAGGTTTCCAGTTCCAAGGATGACAGAAAATCAAAAGAAAATGTTGAACCTGCTTCAATGTAAAATTGACGACCAATAACAGCAGCTTCACTTTCTGCAATCCCTACATATTTTTGTCCATATCCCTCTGCTTTAGCCAGAGAGGAGTTAACGGCAAAAGTCAGAGGAATCTGATTATAAAAGAAAGCATCAGAGTCTGCATTCGCATCAACAGATCCACTGCTTGCAAACGTAAAAGTTTCTGTATCAGTTAAGGTTTCAATACTCAAAGGAGCGTGACTAAAGCTGTGTAGAAAAGCGTTAGCAGAGGAAGAAGCAAAAGTCGCTGCTATGCTGGGTGAAGAAGTGACGGTCAACGTGGCTAAAACGGGAATTGAACCCAAAACTAGATTTAAACGCTGCTGGAATTTTTTAAGCATGACTGATGTTAATACTACCTTATTTTTATTTCTGAAAAGCCCTGACAGTTTTTCGGTGTTCGGCTAAATTTTTTGATTTTAGGTTAGCCCGGTTGTTGTTGAAGAGAGTTGAAACTCTCATTTTTCAAGGAATTCTCAAGCTGTCAGAAGTGTTAATTTATTGAACTTTTAACGGGTCTACCTATCTGTATAGATGCACTTTGACTCACAAAAAATTTCTATAGCTAGGACAAACGTCTAGCTGATGCTTTGCTGATCTTCCTAAATTAATGGATGGTCTTCATGGATTGGTTATTTTTAGCTTAGTCTGCTCAACCACCTAAAAACAAGATAGTAATTTAAAAATTCCAACTTTTTTTGTAAAGCTTGAGTAAATTTAGATCGGCTTACCTAAAGACCAAAGATTATCAAATTCCTGTGAAATTGTTGTGACAAGACGATGTTTGAGTAGAAAAATATACATTTCAAACGGTTTGGCTTGAGATTGCACAAAATCCTTCTAAACACACCCCCATCGCCTCAATACTTAACCGATGATTGCTCTGCAAAATCTGCCTCTATCCTCTGAATATTGGCGGTTAAGCCGGATTAAACAGATCAACTATAAATAAGTTTGTCTGAGGGTTGCTTCAATTGAACTTAGATTTTGAAAAATTTTAATCAATTCATGGGATCGGGTTTGGCGTTGGGTTAACATCTCTTTGAGGGGTTGTAAGAGATGCCGATCCGGATCATCTTGCAACGCAACTTCTGCGGCTTTTAAAACGTGAGTAGCCCTGTTGAAAATATCCTCATCGTCAAACCCCCTTTTAGCCGAAATTTGATGTAAATGAGTGTCGGGAATCGTGGATCGACCCGGTAATGTTTCGTCTAAAATTAATCCTTTTAATAAGGCTAATAGCCCCGCATAAATGCGAAAATCATCACAAGTATCAAACGCTTTAAATTCTATTCTCCCGACTTCTGCGGGGATTCTAGCAACTTTGGTCAGTGAGGGAATACTTTTGATTAATTGTTCTTCTTGAGCAACAAAAACTAATGTGGCGGATCGTCTCCCGGTTCGGGTAAACGTTCTCACGGATAAACCGTCCCATAACTGCCCGTTATAGAAGGGAGAACTATAACTAAAAGGTACAAGATAAGGACTATAATAAGTGAGTTTTTGACCGATATCAATGAGTTTTTCTAAGGGTAAATCAGCAACCGATAGGTTTAAATCTGGCCCATACGTCACCATATAAATATACGCTGTATTGTCATCGGGATGAATTTGTAATTGTTTAATTTCGTATTCGTTTAAGGGCGGCTGAGGTTCAAAAACAGACCTGTAGGGGTTAAAACTGGTGAGAACTGGGGTAAACCCATATTGACCTGCTATTTCTCGTAAGAGTTGAAAACTGGTGGTTAATTCATTAATTGTTTCTTGAATACTATTATGAATGGTTGTTCTAATTTCAATTCCTTTTACCGCACAGTCAATCACGTTTTCAGAGTCATCAAATCTTTCAAATCCTTCGATATACCAGCGCTTTTGTCGAATTCCCGCATCACCCACCCGTAATTGTAAATTGTCGTTGGGGTAGATGGGGAGTTGGTCAATAATTTGCTGAAAATCTGCAAATTTTGTACAGGAGAAATCAGCAAACTTTCCTTGTGAGTTGAGGAAAGCAACTTCATGTTCTATACCAAAGAAAAACATTTGAGTTAATAAGATTGAGGGCTTGACTGAAAATCACTTATAGCAATTTTAGCATGATCAGTGCTTGTTAATAATTTTATTCAAGAAGGAAAAATTGATCGTAAAAAAGAGCATACCCGGGTTGCTCTAAATTATGAATGATTGAATTGATATTCAGATATTAGTGAGAATTAATCAATCAGTTTTTTGGCTTGGTCTTTTAAGTTTTCAACGGTATGTTGAATTTCAGCCTCAGCTTGCTTTTTCTGGCCTTCCATTTTCTGCTTAGGATCGCCAGTGACTTCACCCACTGCTTCCTGAATTTTACCTTCAATATTCTTGGCTGCTGCTTTTATCTTATCTTCTAAACTCATGTTATTACTCCTGTTTATTAAAACTTAGAGGGATGTAACAGATGGTATAGTAAGAAATTCTATTTGTCAATCAAGCTTAACTTATTGTTAACTTGACTCGATGAGTCTAGAGATAAAAACAACCTAAGTTTACAACACTCGCAATATACTGGGAATGCGATTAACAACATTAAAGCTTTTAATTTCATCAAGGGCTTGTCGAAAATTCCCCTCTCGAACATCATGGGTAACAACGACAATTTCCGCCAATTCTCCATGCGTATCAATCTGTACAATCGATTCTATACTAACATCGTGGCTCCCAAAACAAGTGCCTAACTTGCCAATCACACCCGGTTCATCTTGAGTGACAAAACGGGAATAAAAGCGAGTCATTAAATTTTCCATCGGGGCGAGATTACAATAATGTTGATGGCTACAACTCATTAACGGATGAAGTTCACCTGAGACGGGAGAATGAAGAACTGCTGCAATATTCAAAATATCGGAAACGACTGCACTCGCCGTTGGGCCAGCACCCGCACCTCGACCAAAAAACATCACCTGTCCGATGGGTTCCCCTTCAATTAAAATGGCGTTGTAAACATCATTAATACTCGCCAAAGGATGCGCTTTTGGAACCAATGTAGGATGAACTCGAATTGAGAGTAAATCGTTTTCAGGTGTTGCTTGAGGATCACGACTGGCGATCGCCAATAACTTAATCACAAATCCCAAACGATCTGCATAGGAAATATCGCTGGCGTTGATATTACGAATTCCTTCACAATAAACTTCACTAAGTTTAATTCGTCCACCAAACGCTAAAGATGCCAAAATCGCAATTTTATCGGCTGCATCTAACCCGTCAACATCCGCAGTCGGATCAGCTTCAGCATACCCTAACTGTTGGGCTTGGGCCAAAACTTCGGCAAAATCCGCCCCTTCTTGTTGCATTCGGGTGAGGATGTAGTTCGTTGTCCCATTAACAATTCCCATAATCCGATGAATGCGGTTCGCACCCAGAGACTGTTTGAGGGGTTGTATCACAGGAATTCCGCCCCCAACAGCCGCCTCTAACATCACATAGACGCCCTTTTCATTGGCTGCGGTGAAGATTTCATCGGCGTAGCGAGAGATCACAGCTTTATTGGCGGTAACGACGTGTTTTCCGTGAGCAATGGCTTTGAGAATCAGCGATCGCGCAGGTTCCAAGCCGCCAATTAATTCTACAACAATATCGACTTGCGGATCGGTGACAATTTCCTCTAAGTCAGTTGTCAGCAAGCTTTCCGGGAGTTCCACTTGACGAGATTTAGACAGCGATCGCACCCCCACTCGATGTAGGCTTAACCCTTGTAATAAGGGATGTCGTCCGTTGGGATCGAGGAGAATTTGTGCGGTTCCTGTCCCAACTGTTCCGAGTCCCAACAAACCAATCTTCAAAGCCACAATTCCCATCCGTCAGTAAGTTTGTCCTACCCTTATTTTGACATTGAACCTGACACAACGGTTTATGGACTTCGGCAAAATCTAAAATTTTTTGGAAAATCACCGAAGTACCGCCAGGAAATGCTAGTTTATATCATACTCAATAAATGATAAAAACTCTCAAGAAGCTTTAACGGGCTTTAGAGACTAGAAGTCTGAAAACTGAAGCACAATCAAACTTAGTGTCAATAGTTACAGGAAACTCGAGTTGGTTTTCTCAGACAGAACGCTGACAACCTGGGGAACTTAAAAATAATGCTTGTCATTAAACAACTGAGCAAAACCTACGCCAATGGTATTCAAGCCTTGCGGGACATCTCCTTAGACATCGGTTACGGGATTTTTGGCTTACTTGGCCCAAACGGTGCCGGGAAATCTAGCTTCATGCGAACCCTAGCGACTTTACAGGATGCAGATTCTGGCTTGATCGAACTCGACGGCTTAAATCTGCTGAAAAATCCTCAAACCGCCCGCAGTCGCTTAGGCTATCTCCCCCAAGATTTTGGCGTTTATCCGAACGTTTCGGCTGAAGATTTATTAGATCAAATCGCCGTTTTCAAGGGATTTACTCACGCTTCACAACGCCGAGAAATTGTCGCCCAACAGTTGCAACTGGTAAACCTTTACGAAGAACGAAAACAGAAATTAGGAACTTTTTCAGGTGGGATGCGCCAGCGCTTTGGTATTGCTCAAGCGCTTCTGGGATCACCTCAATTAGTAATTGTTGATGAACCAACAGCAGGTCTTGATCCGGTTGAACGCATTCGATTTCAGAACTTGCTGGCAGAAATTAGCGAAGAGCGAGTGTTAATTCTCTCCACTCATATTGTAGAAGATGTAGCCGAACTTTGTCAACAAATGGCTATTCTAAATCGAGGTCAAATTATTCGCTCTGGGAGTCCTCTATTTTTAACCGAAACTCTGCGAGGAAAAGTTTGGATCGCCTCGGAACTTGAAGCCTCTAACAAGCCCAAAGATTGCACAATCATCACCACTCGAATGTCACGGGGAAAACGCTGTGTTCGGGTGTTGATCGACAGTCAACAGAGTCAATATTTCCACGCCGTTGAACCCGATCTCAATGACGTTTATTTTACTGCGTTATTGTTAGAACCTGAAGTGATTGCTGCTTAATGATGAAATCTATATTTTTTGATGTTGTTCAGTTTGAGATCCTTTACCATCTAAGTCGCCCTACTTTTTGGTTAATCACAATATTATTTTTTGTTATTGGTTTAACTGATATTGTTTCCAAAGCTGGAGAAGGTAACGCTTTCTTTTTTGTCAATAGTCCCTCCCAAATTTTTCAAACGACAATTTGGTACTGTATTTTTGGGATTCTTGCGGCTTCAGCCTTTGTTGCGGAAACTTTTGTGCGAGATACAAACTATCGCATGGAAGCGTTAATATTAGCAACTCCCATTCGGAAATGGGATTATTTAGCAACCCGTTTTCTCGCCGCATTTGGGATAACTCTATTTGCTTTTTCTAGCTATTTACCGGGGATGATTTTAGGCACAATCATGCCGGGACTTAATCCCTTTGCCTTGGGGCCATTGCGTTTAGAGGCTTATGTTGTTAGCTATCTTCTTTTTACCCTGCCCAATTTATTTTTAGTGTCAGCAATTGCCTTTTGTTTAGCCTCTAAAACTCGCAGTATTGTGATGACTTATGCGGGGGCAATTGTTTTAATTATGCTTTATCTAGCCTCTCTAATTATGGTCGGGGTAGATGTGATTAATTTTGATCAATATCGCATCTGGGCAATGTTAGATCCCTTTGGGTTTTATGCCTTAGAAGAAAAGACGTTATCTTGGACAGTTTATCAACATAATACGCTTATGCCACCCTTAAGCGGGATTGTCATTTTCAACCGTATTTTCTGGCTAACAGTGGGTTCATTGTTGTGGTGTTGGAGTTATCAGACTTATTCGATGAAAGTCTTAAATAAATCCCGTGTTCAGAGTCATAAAACATCAATAATTGCTCAAAAAATAGATAAGCCCAGTCAAATTAATCCCGTTAATACAATTCCCTTAGAGGCTAAAAACAGAAGTTTCAAAGCCTGTATTAATCAATGGTTTTATCGCAGTGGCTTTGAAATCAAACAAGTGTTAACAGGACGAGCGTTTTTACTTCTAACTGCATTTGGTTTAGTCAGTCTAATGATCACAGCGATGGGAACTCGTTCCTATAACTATTCTAATCCCAGTACCGATATTTTAATTCATTCCGCTAATCTCTATCTCGAATATATTCTGTTTGCGATTATCATTGTTTATTCTGCTGAATTAATGTGGCGCGATCGCCTATTGCGTCTGCAAAATGTTATCGATGCAACATCAGTTTCTAATGGAATTTTATTGTTATCCAAACTCACGGCTTTGTTTGCCATTATCACGATTAATTTACTGTTAGCAATGGTGGTAATGGTTGGCTATCAAGCCCTTAACGGATACACCGACTTTGAGTTTACGTTATATTTTCAGATGTTATTTATCGAACACGGACCGTATTTTTACTTAACCGCAATACTCGCCCTATTTACCCAAGTCATTACCCGTCATAAATATGCAGGGATGGCATTAGTGGTGATGATTTCTCTTTCAAAAATTCCTCTAGATGCCTTGGGTTGGTATCATAATCTCTATCGTTTTGCAGCAACAAATGACATTGAATATTCCTTGATGAATGGCTATGGTCATCTGTTAACCGGACATCTTTGGTATACTTTGTATTGGGCTTTGTTCGGTGCAATTTTGATGGTTTTTGCTTATATCATCTGGCCGCGTGGAACGTCTGATTTACGTTTAATCAAAGGTTGGAAACAAGCCTGGGTGAGAACAAGTCAGAGCGTTAAACAAACATTAGCCGGGTTAATTGTTGCGTTTGTTGGGGTGGGCGGATGGATTTTTTACAATACCAATATTATTAATCAATATCAACCCCCAGGGAAAGAAGAAACAGCCGCAGAAATTGAGAAACGCTTCAAACAATACGAAAATTTACCGATACCCGTTGTTACCAATACAAAAGTCAATATCGAACTTTATCCCGAAGAACGTTACTTCGTTGCTAACGGTGAATATGTATTAGAAAATCGCACAAATTCGTCGATTAAACAACTTCATCTGCTGAGTTTTATTAACTTAAAATTGGCTGAAATAAACTATCCAGGCGCAACATTAAAAGAAGCTTATCCAGAATGGGGATACTATATTTATGACCTAGAAACCCCGTTAAAACCTGGGGAACGTCAAACGATGAAATTCATCACAAAAACAGAACGTCCCCAAGGATTTCAAAATCAGGTGGATAGCGATGATGTTTATATGATTTATCCGAATGATGTTGTCGGAAATGGCACGAATTTATATAGTCCTTTTATTTTACCCTTTGTTGGTTATACCAAAATGGTTGAACATAAAAAGGCTTGGATGCGCCATCAATTCAATTTACCCCCCTTAGATGAACGGATGCGAAGTCATGATCATCCCATTGGTTTATCACAGGGGTTAATGCTGGCTCATTTAGGCTGGGGTAGCACTGATATTACCATTGGAACCTCTGCGGATCAAACGGTTGTCACAACAGGAAAATTAGTCAATCAATGGAAGCAAGGAAATCGGAATTATTTTCAGTATCAATCTACCGCAAAAGACCGGGGTAAATTTACCATTTATTCAGGTCGTTATGCGGTTTATAAAAATAATAATTATCGAGTTCCGATTGAAATCTATTATCATCCAAAACACCAAGAAAATGTTGAGCTAATTGCTGAACAAGTGGGAAAAGCTTTAGAATTTTATGAGAAAACTTTCGGCCCCTATCCTTTTGAACAGGTGCGGGTTGTGGAGTTTGTTTATTATGATGGAATGGTTTTTTCAGAAGCGGGAGTGATTGGTATTCCTGAAGTTTTGGTGTGGAAAAGTGAAGCAAAAGGTCGGGGGAAAGATAGTATTATTGACTGGGTTAGTTATCTCTTGGCTTATGCTTGGTGGGAAGATCAAATAATAGCCGCAGATGTAGCGGGAGGGATGACTATTCGTGAAGCTTTGAGTGGTTATGCGAGTTCTCTTTATCAACGTTGCCGAACTCCCGAAGAACAACGCCTAGCCAAACAACAGCTTATGCGTGATTTCTTTCGTCTGTTGGGTAAAATTGATTTCCAAGAACCAGCGTTAATTGATGTGTATAATGAGGTACCGATTGCTCGTCATAAAGGCGGTATGATATTAGAACAAATTGAGGATTTAATGGGTCAAGAAGCTTTACTTTCAGGAATTAAAAGTTTTCTCCAAAAGTATCGTTATCAACCTGCACCCTATGCAACGGTTCTTGATTTGCGGGATGCGATTTTAGCTGAAGCTTCTGGCGCTCAACGAGAAATGATTAGCGAATTGTTTGCTAATGTGATTACTTATCAGGTAGGATTAGCGGATGCTGTTTTTGAAGCGTTACCAGATGGAAAATATAAAGTTCAACTTCAGGTAGAAGCTCAAAAGTTATACACAAAACAGCTTGGAAAGCAAGAGTCAGAGGCGTTAGATTTACCAGTGACGATCTCTCTTTCCGATGAAAATGGAGAGGAGATTTTTAGCAAAAAATATACAATTTTAGGGCAAAAAGCAACCATTGATTTAATCACGAATAAGCGACCCACCTATGCTGCTGTGGATGGGAATTATTTGCTGCCCTCTGCTTTTTTACAGGATAATATTAAGCGTCTTCGTCCGATGTTGGGAAATTAGAATTTATTGAAAATGTCTGTTTGATGAATTTTGTTATGGTTTGGGGCGGGTTTATGTAAGTTATTGCTGGGAAAACATAAATTGATTCACCAAGCCGCCCCTACAACACTGGTGAGGAGGTGACTGTTTAAACCCGCCTCTACTAATTATTGATTAGTCGGACATGATATCAAAACCAACGTCCGCCGCGAAACCGCCAATGAGGAAATAAAATTCGCGTTAGGGTGACAGAGGCGAGGTAAGTTGCTAACCAAACCACAGTGTAATGACAGATAAATAATCCGACATTAAAGATTTCGGGGGAAATGCCCGGTAAACCGACACTTTTGGCTAATCCCCCGATAAATAGGCCTTCCCAAATTCCCGCCTGGAGTTGAAACAGTCCCGGCCAATCTCGATCCCAACGGAATTTTTGCAGGTAGATATAGAAGCTATCCCAAAGTAAGCCAAACAGGGCGACATATCCCAGGAAAGCCAAGTAAATCCAACTGGGTGCAATGTTGGCGATCCAGAAGGGTAGGGTAACGAATAGGCCGACGGTGGCCAACAGCAAGATCCGGGTTTGCCAGCGTCCGAAGAGGGTTGGAGTCATGGAATTTTGGATTACTCAAGTCTAATTGGCAACATATTGTAAAGTTTTGTAAATTAACTTGTGGGGTGACACCCATCATGGTCTATACTACATACATAGTAGATGCACCCTGATTAGACCGCCCACAATTGATGGGCGTTTTTCTTTTTTGACACTCCCACGCCTTAAAAGGCGGGGATTCTTCATTCTACGACTCGACTTGCTGAGACAGGATTTCTCCTATCACAGTAGAGGTAAAATCTCCTGAAGCGTTTTGATCTAAGATCCAAGTTCCGCTATGCCCTAGCGTACTCAAAGCTGAATTCAGAATATTAATTGCGGCAT
>NZ_JAYGHR010000096.1:0-45424 GCF_034932365.1 Limnoraphis robusta BA-68 BA1
TATGACTTCGTGTCACAAGAATTACGGGCGGCAGAAGATCCGGAATTTGAAACATTCTATACCAAGAACATTTTGTTGAACGAAGGTATCCGCGCTTGGATGGCTCCCGTCGATCAACCTCACGAAAACTTTGTATTCCCTGAAGAAATTCTACCTCGTGGTAACGCGCTGTAAGACTTCGGAAGGATTTAAAACTCGCTGATAAATTTAACCCCCTGCTAGATTGTAGGGGGTTTTAACATTTTCAAATTAAGACTCAAAAACTGATCGGATCATTTCAATCCGATTGCGATTAACCCCTAAATCTGACTCTCCTAAACGAGATGCTGAACGCACATGAATGATTTGCTCCGGTTTATCAAGACTAAATTCTACATCATCTACAAATCCCATAAGGGCTGAAGTGAATTCAGCATAAAGATAACTTTCGGTTTCCGTGATGATTTTGGCGTTATCCATATTTTTGATAATGGTTTTTAGCTTCTCAAAAGCTTCAGTTGGAGATTGATCGCCATAATTGAGGGGATCGATCTGATGAACAACATCCATACTTTGGCTAGAGACACAGTTGGGAGAATCGGGACAATTAGCGAATTTCCCCTCTTCAACCCCTAAATTCTTAGGTCGATTTCCGGAAAAGGAAAAAAGACTAGCAATCATCTGGGGAGGTTGAAATGTTTGAGCAAAAGCACTGGGAATTTCCCCAATATAACTTGATATTGTCAGTCCTAAAGCAACGATTAAAGTTACAATATTCAGCCGAGAGGGTTTGAGAGAAAATATCTTCATGTTTTGTCAGTGTTGTTAAAGGTTTCTGCTAGGAAACGCTAATGATATGATATCCGATTAATGAATGATTATTGTGTAGGGGCGGGTTCTGCCGAAATCTTTGTCCCCTATTAAAGAATGTCAATAAACCCGCCCTACCTCGATAAAAGAATCAATCAACCGGACGTAGTATGAAATACAAATTCAGTTTCAACCCTTGAGTCCAATACCATTTTGGGCAAATTCTTCAACGGTTTTCTCTGAAAGTTCGTGAGTGGTGATCGCTGTTAAAATATCGAGAGGAAGGGTTAAATGAGTCGCTCCCGCTTTTAAAGTGGCTGCGGCTTCTTCGGGTGATTTAATACTGGCTGCTAAAATTGTTGTCTTGCTTCGGTGAAGCACAGCCGACATCTCCTCGACTAATTTAATCCCATCGCCTAACAGTCGAGTCGCTCGGTTAACATAGGCTATCGCATATTTCGCCCCTGCTTCCATCGCTACGGCGGCTTGAGCGGCACTGTAAATGGCTGTTACTGAACAAGCAATATCTGGAGACAGACTCGCGACAGCTTGAAACCCGATAGCAGTCGCCGGAATTTTTAACACCGTTTGAGTTCCCAGGAGTTCAAAAGCGGCTTGAGCTTCTGTTATCATCCCGTCTAAGTCAGAAGCGGTGAGTTGATAACAAATTTCTCCCGATGTGGTTTGTTTGAGTTGTTTGAGCGTTTCCGCCGGGGAAAGGCTACTTTTCGCCAATAACGTTGGGTTCGTGGTTATTCCTTTTACCCAACCCCATTGACTGACTGCCCTTGCTTCTTCAATAATCGCCGAATCAAGATAAAGTGCCATTGTTTAATTTTGTCTAAACTCCCCACAGTACAGCATAAAGCAAATCACTGAAGTTTAGAAGTTCAGTAGAGGTCATTCATCAATTACCCCTACAAGACTGATAACTGTCTTACATTCCCTCAAACGGCCCCAAAAAAGTGGGTTTGGGATGTAGAATATGAAGATCTAACAAAGCTTTAATAATCGCTAAAATCTCGCGTTGGGTATAAAATCGCATGGGTTCATCTTGATATCTGCCCCAGTCTGCGGTACCGTAACCAACCGCATCAATACCCAGTTGATTGCAAGTGTAGACCGCACGGGGTAAATGATATTGTTGAGTGATTAATACTGCCCGTTCAACTCCGAAGATTTCTCTGGCTCGATAACAGCTTTCATAGGTACTAAACCCAGCATAGTCAAGTTTGATGTCTTCTAGGGGAATTCCTTGATCTTGAGCGTAGGTTTGCATGGCTATAACTTCATTGTATTCTGGCGTGGCGTTATCTCCAGTCATTAAAATTTTTTCAACTCGTCCCAGATGGTAGAGATCAATGGCACCTTGTATTCGGTCAGCCAGCATGGGCATTGGTGTTCCATCTTCCCACACACCCGCCCCAAAGACAATGGCAACAGGTTTAATCGGAACTTGGTTGATATTGGTATAACGACGATTTTGGGTAATGATTTCAACATAAGAACGGAGTGCTAATGGCGTTAGCAAAGCTCCCAAGAAGATCAGAGGGAGAAAAATATGCCAGTAACGGACTAACCCTTTCGGCAGCATTAATATCCTGCTTGACTGTAGCAGTGGACAATTTTATCGTAAAATGCGGGGTTCAATCTTGTGTGTTGTTGCGTTTGAGGGTATCTTTAGGGCTAAAGCCCAACAACTCGCCCAACAACTCGCCCAACAACTTGTGATTTCTACTGATTAGGGCAGGCAGATTCCGGAAATTTGGCAAAGCAAAGAGTTACTATAGCAATGAGCAGGGAGCGTGTTTACAACTTTAATAGGTTTCCTCCTTCTCAAGATACCAGCCCTCACTGCTATAGCTGTTATAATCTATTCCTAACGCCAATCTCCTACTAAAATATAAGGCGCCCAAAACAGAGGAGCATCATATCGATTCTTTTCTTTTAGAAACGCCAGTTGAGCTTGACGAAGTGCTTCTGCTCTCGATTTTCCTTGAATTAATTGTTCGTAAAAGTGACCCATAAATTCAGTTGCTGACTGATCATTTAAACTCCACAATGATGCAATTGTACTTCTGGCTCCGGCTCTAACTGCCATTCCTGCTAATCCTAAAA
This sequence comes from Limnoraphis robusta BA-68 BA1, assembly GCF_034932365.1. Taxonomy (NCBI): domain Bacteria; kingdom Bacillati; phylum Cyanobacteriota; class Cyanophyceae; order Oscillatoriales; family Sirenicapillariaceae; genus Limnoraphis; species Limnoraphis robusta. Next base: position 2,908 of record NZ_JAYGHR010000096.1, read on the forward strand.
CGGCTCGATTATCTCCGGGAGCGGTTTCGCAAGCACTGAGAACTAATAAATCAATGATATTAGTTTTGTTTTCCTCCCAACTGCGAAAAAATTCATCCATTTGCTTAATATTAATCGGCCCATCTGAAGCCAGAATAAATGTTTTTTCAGCTTGTGAACTAAACTGACCATGAGTGGCTAAGTGAATCACTTGAAATGCTTGTGAACTCATGGTTTTTTCAAAATTCTGACGATTAAATTCTTCATTGAGTAACTGTTCACTATTAATAATAATGTCTTGAATTTTCTGTAATTCTTGGGGAACATTCAGCAGCAAAGCAAACTGTTGACGAAATTCTTCTGGCGGTTCGACTAAACCTGCACTCAAAGCATTGACAGGTCTATTAATAGGTTTTGGGTCTAATAATTGTAGTCCGGGCTGAATGACAACTGGATGTTTTTCGATTAGATATTGTTTGCCATCATAAAGCGCTGTCATCGGAATATTTCGCAGTTCATCATCCAGCACAAAAACTAAGGTTTCATCGGCTTTTAATTGAGTTTCTAAAGGTTCAAGCAACCAACGATAAACTTGTTCTGATAATCGTTTAATTTCTTGATAAGCATAGGGCTTTTGAAGTTGAAATCTGAGTTGCTTTAGAGTATTTCTTAATTCTATTTTCGAGACAGATGTTCTATAATGAAAGAGTTGATTATTCGGTAAACTGGCAATGATTTCTAATCGGTTTTCTAAAACAATTCCATAGATAACGACTGCATTAGCATCAATTTGATCAATCGGTTGCGGTTCTGCTTCTAAACAAGCATCTTGAAAGAAATTATCGAGTTCGGCTAACTGAAGATCTTCAATGACTTCTCGGGCTTGTTTTAGATTTTCTAGAGATGGAGTTTCTGATATTAAAAGTAGATCAACGAACTCTCGATAAACCGGTTCAACGCGATCGCGAAAATCAAACTGTACATCTTGACGAATGGCAACCAGATCTTTTCTCAAAGATTGTAACGTTTTTACCGCTCCATTATAAGCTAAAATTACACTTTTTGTATCTAATGGTAGCTGATTTTTTAAAATTCTACCGAATTGCCATTGCCATTGATAAACAATTTCTTCAGCTTGAATAGACTGCGCTAAAAATAAAGCATCTTGAGTATAAAGTTTAGCTTCTTGCCATTGTTGGCGTTGTTCGTAGAGTTGACCTAAATAACCGAGTGCATAGGATTGAACTCGGGAATCTCCGAGTTGTTTTGCTTGTTGGATAGTGGTTAATAAAAGCTGTTCAATATTTTGATAAAGTAGAGGCTGATCTAAGGCTAACTTCATCAAGCTTTGTACTAAATCTAGTTTAGCATAAATTGCAGTTCGACCTAAAGGAAGATTGTTAATTTTTGACTCTATACTCTGCCAGTTTTCCTTCTCAAACTCAATTTTAGATTGAACATTCTTCAAAAAATCCGCATCTTGTTCTGAATCTAAACCCTCTGTTAATTCTAATAATAAACTAAGATGATTGAGTCTAGCTCGAATTTCAGTTATAGAAATAGAAGATGTAGCCGCTTGTTGATAACAATTTAAAGCCGTTTGAGCTGATTTTTTCGCTAGAGTTGGATTGTCTAATTCTTTGTGTTGTTGATAGATAGCTCTTGCAGTATTTGCTAAATTAAATTGAGCGTCTTTAATTTCTTGGGGCGACTGTAATTGTTGAGCTGTTTCTAACAATTCTAACCCAACAACTCCGGCTGAGAGTTCAGTAGAAGTTGAAGTTTCGACTGAATAATTCTCTAAAATTTGACAATAACTAGAATCAATATAGTCTATTTTTCCTAGATTTCCTAACAGTCTGAGAATATTACTAAGACTGCGAAGCTGAGAAACTTTCAAAACAGAATCCGGTTGTAATTTGAGGATGTCTCGGACTTCAATCAACGTTTTTTCCGCTCGACGATAAAGCCCCAATCCTTGCAAAGCTTGAGCTTGATTCAGTAAACTTTGAATGATTCCATTTTGGTTCTGAGTTTGTTGATAAGTTGTCTCTGCCAGTTGCCAAGTTTCCAAAGCCTTGTTATATTCACCTAAAGAAAAGTAGAGGTTTCCTTGAATGTTAAAAGCTTGAGCTAAGGTGGCAATCTGTCGATTATTGTTATTTGAAACAGAATGCAGCAACTCTAAACTTTTTTGAATGGCTTGCGCGGCTTCTTCCCACTTTCCTAATTTTTGTAGACTCAGAGAAAGATTACCGAGTGCAATGGCTTGTTTTAATTTGTCCGTTTCTGTTGTCGCAACTTCTGTCCAGAGTTGTACCGCTTTCTCAAAATCACCTGCTTGATAAAAATCTCGACCTTGTTGTTCGAGTTGGGAAATAGAATACTGTGGTTTTAGAGGAGTTATAGAAGCTGTTTTGAACAAAGAAGTGAATGTCGATAACTCAAAACCCATAACAGGTTTTTGACAGGATAATCCCATAGCCAAGAAAAATCCTAACAGCACCCAGAGGACTAAGTAAAGAATTTTTGTTAAAATAGACAATAGAGATTTTTGGGTGATCATGGTTAAAGGTTTTGCATTTCCAGCGATCGCCAAATCTGCTTTTAAACTCAAGACAAGATCAATAAAAATACAGAAAGAAATTCTCTCCAGAAAAAACACCAGACTTCACTTGTAGGTGCTGCTGGTGTATAGATGCCAATCGAGATCACTGCAAATGGATAGGGCAATTATTAACCTTTTTTGCGTTTGCGGTTAACCATTGAAGCCTCAACCGGAAATCCCACAACCGGGATCACTTGATGTTGGCGTTCTGCTTCAAGCTGTTTTAACTCGGTATAATCAACCCAGTGAATGCAATCAACCGGGCAAGTCTCTATTGCTTCTTGTATGATCTCTTCGGGATCACCATCTTGCCGAAACACTCGACTTCGCCCATAATCAGGTTCGAGATAGAAGGTATTACGGGCAACATGGGCGCAGTGCTTGCAGCCGATACAGGTGGGTTCATCGACATAAACCCCCTTTTGCCGCAATGCACCCCCCAACTCCGGCTCAAAGCCTGAACGCTGTGACGCATCCCGCAAACCCCCTCCCAGTTCCGGTTCTAAACCTGAACGTTCTGGTGTTAGGTTAATCGACGATGCAGACCATTCAGACATTAGGCACTCCAACGTTGGACAACGAGACGAATTGAACCATCTTGGTTTTGCTGTTGTTCGGCAATTTGAAAGCCTTGTTTGCTGCTTTGACTAACAACGGTATGATAAGCATAGCGTTGAGTCACCTTGTTCACAAAGCGATCAACGGGGATGGGTTGCTGCCAGAATTGCAAATCAGCGACTAATTCATATTCAGTCCCATTCCAGCTAAAGCCGATATCATAACCATTGTTTTGTTCAATCAGAATTTCAGCCGAACGAGTTTGACCTTTGTAGCCTCTAACTTCTATTGGGCCTGATTTCCAGTCAATTTTTAGATCCGATAAAGCGGCTTTTAAAGAAGTCAGATTGCGAATTTGTGTTTTGATTTGGCTAAAGTGTGACATAGACGCTAATGTTGAACGAATTGAATGAATTCCGGGGTAAAGTTTACCAATTGCTAAAATTGACCTTGGCAGTCGCCGTTTGAGATTGATGGTGTGTTTGTGCAAAATATTCAGAAGTAGTCTCCTGAGTTAGCACGACACCCAACTCCGCTTCAATGGCTTTAGTAACCTCCTCACAGGAAGCACCGACAATGCCAGTGACTTTTTCCTGGACTCGGCCATCGGGATAGATCACGAACTCTAAGGTTTCCATAGATTGAGCTGACTGCTACAAGATATTGAAGATCCTCATCGACACTGCTCGGGCAGTGACAACAATTTTTGCGATCGCTTCATCATTTGACTGACTCGCAGATCCCTACATCAATTTTGACGAATGGATCTAAAAGGAGTCATAGCTTCACAAAACTTATTAATATCTGAGGCAAAGGGTAAATCATATGTTAAGTTTCGCGTAGATTTCCCCCAGAGTCAAGGTAGTTTTACTCAAAGCTTGCTTGCCTTGTCTCCACAATAATCAACGATAATAAAAGATTGTCTAATCAAAAAATGATGCTATGAGTCAAATACCAATCCAAAAAGAATTCACTCAATCTCCCATGCGAGTCGGCATACTGGGATTTGGGGGATTAGGACAAGCGGCGACAGGCGTTTTAGCCGCCAAACAGGAAATGCTTTGGGTAGCGGCAGCCGATCAAAAAGGGTATGCTTATTCTGCAACTGGATTGAACCGCGATCGCTGTATTAGCGTCTACCGAGAGCAAGGTTCTCTGGGGTATCTCGAACCGAATGGCACCCTCAGCAGTCAAAGCATCGAGGAATTAGTGCAAATGGCAGAAGGGGTTGATGGGTATTTTCTCGCCTTACCGAATTTACCCAACAGCTTCATGGCGTCTGTGGCGCGACAGTTTATCAAACTCGGATGGCGAGGCGTGTTGGTTGATGCGATCAAACGAACCAGCGCGGTTGAATTATTGCTCGAACTCCAAGACGAACTTAAACAAGCCGGAATCACCTACATGAGCGGTTGTGGAGCCACTCCGGGACTATTAACTGCCGCCGCAGCTTTAGCCGCCCAAAGCTACACCGAAATTCATCGCGTTAATATTACCTTTGGGGTGGGAATTGCCAATTGGGAAGCGTATCGCGCCACCATTCGCGAAGATATTGCTCACCTGAGCGGCTATACTGTTGAACGCGCTCAAGCGATGAGTGATGCCGAAGTCGAAGCCCTACTCGATCAAACCAACGGTTTACTCAAACTCGAAAACATGGAACACGCCGATGATATCATGTTAGAGTTAGCTGGAATTTGTAGCCGCGATCGCGTCACCGTTGGGGGAATTGTTGATACTCGCAACCCCAAGAAACCGTTAAGTACCAACGTCCAAATTACAGGCAGAACGTTTGAAGGCAAAATCTCAACTCATACCTTCACTCTAGGCGATGAAACCAGCATGGCGGCTAACGTTTGCGGGCCTGCCTTTGGTTATCTCAAAGCCGGAATTCAGCTTCACCAACGGGGAATTTACGGCTTATTTACCGCCGCAGAAATCATGCCTCAATTTGTCCGTTAACTAACCTAAAACCCTCATTTTTACAGTTATCAGTTATCAGCTTTTTTCACTCTTGACTATTCACTGATAACTGGTTACTGATTACTGTTCACTGTTCACTGTTCCTGTTCTCCCCATGATTTCCACTCAGGATGATGTTCAAGATCTAATTCCTCAAGTTCATCAATAGACTGATAATCTAAGGGATCTACAGTCGTATCTAAGGCTGGAATAACAAAGGGTAAATTTGCACCTTTTAGTCCTCGTTTAATTCGTTCAGGTGTTTCTGAAAATAACACAAACAAAGGATAAATCTTTTCAGCTTCTTGTGAATAAATATGGCTATAATGTTCAGGCATCACCCATTCATAGCCCTGCTCTAAGCAAACCTGAGTAAATCGCCAGCGTGTTAATAAGTCAGAAAAATCTTCATTCGGGCGATGAATAAAGATAAAAATTTCCGCCCCCATTTTGACTTTCCACTCGGGATCACACATGATAATCCCTAAATCAGAGGGTAAACAAATTGCTTGTCCCGGTGTAATACTCAGCCCCGATTTTCCCGTATAAGAAACCCCATCTCGTAAACGGACAATCGGTAAAGGAATCGTAATTAAACTTTCATCTGGGCGACGCATACTCGGAATCATTTCCAAGTAGGTTCGATGTTGTTTTAAAAGGGCGATTGCGGCTTCAGCATTACTGTATTCAGCCAGCAGAGTTTCGTAATGAGATTGTTGTACAGGCATTTTAAATGAAGATCAAGAGAATTTTTAAAATTAGGTTGAATGAGTTAGAGATTAAGCTGATTTAAGATTTATTCAAAAATTGTATTCAGTGAGTTTTGGCTATCCAATCAGCTTTTTTTTTTCGATGATCATCTAAAAAACACTCACAATTCAGAAGAAAACTTCCTCAAATTACAAAGTGTTTTTCGGATTTACAACGACTCGAACACTTTAAACATCGGCAGATACATTGATAACAAAACCGACGCAACAATTCCCCCTACAACCACAATCATCATCGGTTCTAATGCACTGGTTAAACCCTTCACCGCTTCTTCAACTTCTGTTTCATAAAACGCCCCCACTTTCATCAACATTTTATCGAGTTCCCCAGATTCTTCACCAATAGAAATCATTTGAATTGCCAAACCCGGAAAAACATTTCCTTCTTGCAGGGCTAAACTAATTAATCCCCCTTGTTGAATTTCTGTTCTCGCGTGTTCAATCGCATTGGCAATCGCTTGATTTCCAGCTACATCTCGCACAATTTCTAGCGAGTTCATAATCGGTACACCTGCACGAGTTAAACTCCCGAAAATTGTACAAAAACGAGCCACAGCAGACTTCTCAATTAACGGCCCAAACAAAGGAAGTTTCAGGAAAATTTTATCCATTGTTAGACGGCCTCCTGGCGTTTTATAAAAAGCTTGATAAGCCAAAGAGAGTATAAATAAACTCACAATCACAAGCCCTTGAGGAATCGGCGGCCATGTTGTACAAAAGTCACTAATACTCAGCATAATGACGGTAAACAATGGCAGTTCAGTCCCAATTTGCTCGAAAATTCCTGCAAAAGTTGGTAAGAGGAAAATCGTCATCGCAAAGAACACGGCGAGGGCAATAAATAAAACCGTTTTCGGGTAAGACATAGCCGATTTAATTTCACTTTCGGTTTTGTGGTTTTTCTCCATCATCACCGCCAGACGTTCTAAAACTTCATCAAGTACACCCCCAACTTCACCGGCGGAAACCATACTGATAAACAACATATCAAAGACATCAGGAAACTTCCGCATTGATTCTGACAAAGAATTTCCTTCTTCTACATCCGCTCGAATTACTGTTAAAGCCCGTTTTAAACGAGCATTATCGCACTGTTCAGATAACACACTCAAACACCGAGCCATCGCAATTCCCGCGTTAAACATCGCCGCAAACTGACGGGCAAAAATCGCTAAATCTTTAACCGTAATTTGCGACATCGCAACGTTAATATCTTCTTCAAATTTTTTGAAATCAAAACCTTGTTTTCGAGAGTGACTGCGAAGTTTATTTGTAGTCATAGATCCCCTTTTATACAACTTTTATTGACAGTAATTTTTGGATTAAAAATAGGATTTAGGATTAGAAGAATCAAAGCTTTTTAGTCTGTTTTTGTGATCAAACCCAGGCTATCAATAACTTCTAATCCTCAACCCTAATCCTGTATTAGTGAGCTTTAGCTTTTGGTGCTGTTCCTTTCGGTGCAGGGCCAATTAAACGTTCAAGTTCCTCGGGTTTTGAACTCTTACTCATCGCGGCATCCCAACTTACTTTTCCTTCTTGGAAAATTTTAGCTAATGCCATTTCCATTGTTTGCATTCCTAATTTTGCCCCCATTTGAATTTGGGAGTAAATTTGAGTTGTTTTTCCTTCCCGAATTAAGTTCCCCATAGCTGGAGTATTCAGCATAATTTCTTGCGCCGCACAACGTCCCCCGCTAATAGTTGGAACGAGGTTTTGACTACAAACTCCAACTAAAGATCCTGATAACTGCGCTCGAATTTGAGGTTGTTGAATGGGAGGAAATACATCTAACATCCGGTCTACCGTAGCAGAAGCAGAGTTTGTGTGTAACGTTCCAAAGACTAAGTGACCTGTTTCTGCGGCGGAAATCGCCAAACCAATAGTGTCTAAATCCCGCATTTCACCCACCAGAATAATATCGGGATCTTCACGTAAAGCCGCTTTCAACGCATTGGCAAAACTCTTAGTATCTTCCCCTTTTTGCCGTTGGTGAAACAAGCTTTTAATATTGGGAAAAACATATTCTATCGGGTCTTCAACGGTTAAAATATGTTCACTACGAGTCCGGTTAATTAAGTCTAATAACGCCGCCATTGTGGTGGTTTTACCCGAACCCGTTTGACCTGTGACCAAAACCATTCCCCGAGGTCTTTCCGTCATATCCCGAATGGTTTGGGGAACCCCCAATTTATCCGCGTTAGGAATTTTTGTCGCCAACGCCCGCAAACAAGCAGCCCAGCAACCCCGTTCACGATACACATTCACCCGAAACCGAGCCAAACCTTTGACCCCATAAGCACAGTCAAGTTCCCATTCTTGCTCTAGTTGCTTACGCTGCATATTATTCAGCATTTGAAAGATGAGAACCTGCACATCTTCAGGCGCCAACAATTCTCCAAACTGAGGCTGAGGAGTCAGCTTACCACTAACCCGGAAAAAGATCGGCGCACCTGCTTGGATGTGCATATCAGAGCCACCTTGTTCGATCAAGGACTCCATCACATCTTCAATCATCAAACCAGCCATAATATTGAATCCTCCAACTCAAAAAAATGTTGATAATTTCGGGAATAGGGAACAGGCAAAACTCAGAAGTCAGAAGTCAGGAAAAAACTGATAACTGCTAGGGGGAATTCATCAATTCCCCCTACACGGGTGAGTGTAAAGACTCTAATCGGTAAAACGGGGGGTCATACAATAGGGACAATCGAGCCATTCCGGTTTGAGTTCGGCATGACAACCCTTACAAGTCAAGCCCTGCTTGCGTTTGGCTTTCAGTTCCGCTTCTAAACCAGAATCAGTGAATGTCACCCGTTCTACTTCTTCAAAGGTAGTATGGCCTTCACGCACCAGTTGTAAACTGTAAGCCAGCAAAGTTTTCATCCCTTCTTCGACTGCGGCTTCCTTAATTTGTTCGGTGGGGGCGCCTTTGGTGATTAACGTTTGCAGGCGTTCAGTGACTTTCAGGAACTCGTAGACCCCAACCCGGCCTTTATATCCTAAACCGCCGCACTTTTTACAGAGTTCACCGCGCTCGGCCATTGACTTGCGTTGATCGGGGGCGATAATATTTGCCCGAAAGAACTCGACATTCACTTCTCTCGAAGCCGATAAGCCATAGCGTCCGAGTTCTTCAGAAGTGGGAGTATAGGGAATGCGGCATTCCGTACAAACCCGACGCATCAGACGTTGAGCGAGAATACCCAATAACGCCGCCGACACCATGAACGGTTCTACGCCCATTTCATCCAAACGAGCGATCGCCCCTGCCGCGTCGTTAGTGTGTAGGGTAGTTAAAACTAAGTGTCCCGTCAGAGCCGCTTCAATCGCCGTTTTAGCCGTTTCTAAATCTCGCGTTTCTCCCACCAGCAATACATCGGGGTCTTGTCGGAGGAAAGCCCGGAGAATATTAGCAAAAGTCAAGTTTTTTTCACGAATCACCTGACATTGAGTAATACCGGGAAGGGCGTATTCAATGGGATCTTCGGCGGTACTGATGTTAACACCGGGGTCGTTACGTTCAGAGAGAATGGAGTACAACGAGGTTGATTTTCCTGAACCGGTTGGCCCTGTTACCAAGATTAACCCAAAAGGTCGTCCGGCCGTTTCCCGAACCATTGCTAAGGTTTCTTCATCGCTAATCAGCTTATCGAGTCCCAACTGGGTTGAGGAACTATCGAGAATCCGCAGTACAATTTTTTCACCGTAGCGACTGGGTAAGCTATTTACACGAAAGTCAATGGTTCTGCCTTTAAAGCGACGACGAATCCTTCCGTCTTGGGCTTGACGACGTTCAGCGATGTCTAATTCAGCGAGGATTTTCAAGCGAGAAGTAATAGCAGGGATGACTTTTTTAGGAAATCTGAAATATTCTTGCAAAACGCCATCTTTCCGCATCCTCACCCGCATCTCATGTTCTTGAGGTTCAACGTGAATATCGGAGACAGCCTCAGATAACGCTTTTGCTAAGATCACGTTGACCGCTTTAATAACCGGGGCGGTTTCCGCTTGTTCGATTTCGTCAGCCAAGTCCATGCCACCGCCCTCATCGGTGACATCTTCTAAATCCATCTCCTCAAAGTCGCCGGAGGTAAACTGAAGTTTTTCATCTTCTCGACGGGCGGCTTCGGCTTGCTTGCGTTTGAGATCTTCTTCGCCGTAGGCTGAGATTAACTTGTCATAGTCCCCTTGGGTGATCACTTGACGCTTGAGGTTCCAACCTTTCGGACGCAGCAGTTGGTTTTTCAGTTCATCTAACCCACTGAGGTTGTCCGGGTTAACCATTGCAATTAAAACCGTCGGCGGTTCAGTGTTGAGGGTTTGCAATGGAATGAAACGATGACGTTTGCAGGTTTCAATCGTGGTTTCTAGGGTGTTGAGCATTTGTTCGATTTGCTCAACGGAAACCTGTTCAACTTCGAGATCAAAAGCATCAACGCCGTAGATAATTTTCTGCTCAAAAAGCTGTTGTTTTTTATATTGGCGTGCAAGTTCTGGGGGAAGAGGCTTTCCGGTGACTGATTCCAACACTTCAGTTAAGGGTTTCCCGGCTTGGCTTGCTTTGAGGGCTTGCTGAAGTTCTTCTGGGCTAATATATCCAGATTGAATTAACTTATTGCCAAAAGGAGTCGTGCTGGTCGCAACTAGGGCGGTACGTCGCCGAGATGTATTAGTCATATCTGAAGTAACAATCTCTTAAATATATAGAATTCCCAAAGATTTTGAGAAAATTTCTGGAGCCAGTCTCTAACCGCCTTGATCTTTCTAGATTTAGCGAACTCTAGAGCCGATCAGGCTGTGATCACCGCAGGGGTTGAATCCCTGATTCTCAGGCAGGTTCAGTCAGAATTTTCACCCCAGTCAGGCCCGGAGCAATCAAACCCTTTGAGTAAACCCCAAAGCCAAATTCGGCTTCCACGTCCGATCAAAAGCCGATCCCGAGGTATGGATTTCCGATTGCGGTTAATCGTTGTTCATCATGGCTGGCTGATTAGGGTACGATCAAGATGACTGATGCTCAGTTCAGGGAAACCTATAATCAGATAATAGCTTTTGCCAACTCCTATCGCTGTGATTTACGATATTATTTTGGTTAAAATTCTTGAATAGACAGATGCGAGTTGGAGGATAGCGAAGACTGACTCAGCACAGGCAAGTATTGAAGCTCCATCGCTCAGTTTTCTATGATGAACCAAGACCAGCAAGAAGAGATGATGTCAAACTCAACCACTGATACCCCTGAAGTTGCAGCCAATTCCAATGGTATTCCGTTAGATGCCGAAATCCCATCGGACAGGGCCGCAACTCCAGAGGCTGATGCCAATTTAGACGAACAAGAATTGCCCGCCGATTTCCCCCAACCGGAAATGGACCGAGAAGAACTCACCAGCGATCAAATTCAACAAGAATTGATCGCCTTAGTTCAGGCTAATCAGGAACTCACAGCTCAACTCGATGATATTAACGGACAGTACCGACGTCTAGCGGCTGACTTTGAGAACTTTCGCAAGCGAACTCAAAAAGAAAAAGAGGAGCTAGAGGTACAAATTCAATGCAATACCATCAAGAAATTATTACCCGTCATTGATAATTTCGAGCGGGCTAGATCTCATATTAAGCCTCAAACTGAGAGCGAAATGAACATTCATAAAAGCTACCAAAGTGTTTACAAGCAAATGGTAGAAAGCCTCAAACAATTGGGAGTGTCGGCGATGCGTCCCGAAGGCGAACCTTTTGATCCCAATCTCCATGAAGCGATTATGCGAGAAGCGACAGATGCCCATCCAGAAGGCACTGTGATTGAGGAACTGATGAGAGGTTATCTCATGGGTGAACGGGTGTTGCGTCATGCAATGGTGAAAGTCGCCACTGCTCCCGAGTTTTCAGGAACACCGGAAACAGACTCAGAAGCCGTTACTCCACAAGAATAGTCATGTTGGTTGGCGAGTGTTTAGTAAACACTGGTTGTCAGCACTAAATTTCTCTGAGGGGAGAAGGCTAAGAAAAGATGAGTTTGGCAGCCGATAGAGTCCCTCTAAGGTCACTCAAATTCTGGATCAAAAAACCTCAACAATCGCTAACTTAGCCTTTTTTAAGCCCGTGTTAGCTATGTGTTGCCCTCAAAACACTGAATACTCTTTCAGGCAAACCAAAGCACACCTTCATCGCCGAGACGCTATGGGAAAAGTCATTGGCATCGATCTAGGCACAACCAATAGTTGCGTCGCTGTTCTAGAAGGCGGTCAACCCACTGTGATCGCCAATTCGGAAGGCGGACGCACAACCCCCAGTATTGTGGGATTTGGGAAACATAATGAACGCTTAGTCGGTCAACTGGGAAAGCGACAAGCCCTGACCAATGCCGAAAATACGATTTACAGTATTAAGCGGTTCATCGGGCGCAGATGGGAAGATACCGAACAAGAACGAAAACGGGTTCCCTATAAATGCGTTCCCGGTAAAGATAACACGGTAAATGTCCAGATTCGAGACCTAGTTTACACCCCGCAAGAAGTTTCGGCGATGGTGTTGCAAAAGCTCAAAGAAGAAGCCGAAAGCTATTTGGGAGAGTCGGTCGATCAAGCTGTAATTACCGTTCCGGCTTACTTCACCGATGCTCAACGACAAGCGACTAAAGATGCGGGAACCATTGCGGGTTTAGAAGTTCTGCGGATCATCAACGAACCAACCGCCGCCGCTTTATCCTATGGTTTGGATAAACAAGATCAAGATCAAAAAATCCTCGTCTTTGACTTAGGAGGCGGCACTTTTGATGTGTCGATCCTGCAATTAGGCGATGGCATCTTTGAAGTGCTAGCAACCGCCGGAAACAACCATCTGGGCGGAGATGACTTTGATAATTGCCTCGTCCTGTGGCTCGTCGAGGTCTTCGGAGAACGCGAAGGGATTGACCTTTCGAGCGATAAAATGGCACTGCAACGGATGCGGGACGCCGCAGAAAAGGCAAAAATTGAACTGTCGAGTCGCACCACAACCTCAATTAACCTGCCTTTCCTGACGGCAGATGAATCGGGTCCCAAGCATCTAGAAATTGAGTTGAGTCGCAGCCAATTTGAGGAACTCGTTAAGGAGTTAATTGACAACACCATTCAACCCGTGACTCAAGCCTTGCGAGATGCCAATCTCCAAGCCGATGATGTCGATAGGATTATTTTGGTGGGCGGTTCAACGCGAATTCCGGCTGTACAACAAGCGATTAGCGAATATTTTGGAGGACGTACCCCCGATCGTTCTGTTAACCCTGATGAGGCTGTAGCTTTGGGAGCCGCCATTCAAGCGGGTGTTTTGGGCGGTGAGGTCAAAGATCTGTTACTGCTGGATGTAACACCTTTATCCTTGGGTTTAGAAACCTTAGGCGGTGTCTTTACAAAAATTATCGAGCGCAACACCACCATCCCTACCAGTCGCTCTCAAATGTTTTCAACAGCCGTAGACGGACAAACTTCGGTGGAAATTCACGTTCTCCAAGGAGAACGAGCGCTGGTCAAAGATAATAAAAGTCTCGGTAAATTTCTCTTAACGGGAATTCCGGCTGCTAAACGGGGTGTTCCGCAAATAGAAGTGGCTTTTGATATTGATGCCAATGGAATTTTAAAAGTTTCTGCCATTGATCTCGGAACCGGACGAGAACAAAGTATCAAAATTACCAACACAGGCGGTTTGAGCGAAGCTGAAATTGAGCGGATGCGACAAGAAGCCTCACTCTACGGCGACGAAGATGAACAACGCCGCCAAATTGTTGAGCTGAAAAATCAATGTGCAACCCTGTTTGAGAACTGTAAAGAAACCCTCAAACAAAACCCACAATTAGTCACACCTCAACTCAAACAGCGAATTCGGACTGAAGCAACCGCCCTGAAACAAGCTGTGGCTAACCCCGATGTCACCTACGAACAAATGAAAGAACGAGTCGATGCTTTCAGAGAAATGCTCTACGATATCGGCGCCACAGTTTACGAAAATACCGAACCCCAGTCTGCGGTTACTTCTCCTCCCGAGGAAAGCTTGCCAGTGGTAGACTTAGAAGAGGATGAAGCTGTCTCTGAAGATTTATCCCTAGAGGATGATTTGATCACTGCCGAATCAGCTTTCGAGCTTGATAAGGTGTCCTCAGAGGATGATTTGATCATTGCCGAATCAGCTTTCGAGCTTGATGAGGTTTCTGAAGAAGTTGCTTCTCAAGCTGGGGAGATTTTAGATCCCGATCCCGGCAATCCCTTTATTCTCAATTCCACCAGTTAATCTGGAGTTAGGGAGTTTGGGCTTGTAATGAGTTCAACACTTCACTCTAGAGTAATTCCCGACCGTTGTTGTGTAGTTATTGTGATTTAGATTTCACCAATAGAGTTCTATGGCAGCCGATTATTATGAAACACTTGGTGTTGCTCGCGACGCAGACAAAGAGGAAATTAAGCGTGCTTACCGTCGGCTAGCTCGCAAATATCACCCCGATGTCAATCAAGAACCGGGATCAGAAGAACGCTTTAAAGAAATTAATCGCGCTTATGAAGTGCTTTCTGAACCGGAACTGCGAGCGCGTTATGACCGTTTTGGTGAAGCAGGAATTGCCGGAGGAGCTGGAGCAGGCTATAACCAAGACTTCAGCGACAGTTTTGCCGATATCTTTGAAAGCTTTTTCAGTGGGTTTGCAGGGGGCGCGGGTAGCCCTCAAGGCAGACGGCGAACGGGTCCGGCCAGAGGGGATGATTTGCGGCTAGACTTGCCCCTTGACTTTAAAGAGGCGATCTTCGGCGGCGAAAAAGAAATTCGCATCAAGCATCTGGAAACCTGCGAAACCTGCAACGGCAGTGGCGCTAAACCGGGAACTCGACCTCAAACCTGTTCAACCTGTGGCGGTAGTGGTCAAGTGCGACGGGCAACTCGGACTCCTTTTGGGAGTTTTACTCAAGTTTCGGTTTGTCCGACTTGTAATGGTTCCGGTCAGGTGATCGAAGATAAATGTACCAGTTGTGCGGGTCAGGGTCTTAAGGAAGTTACCAAGAAACTCAAAATTAATGTACCCGGTGGGGTTGATAACGGTACCCGCCTACGTGTCGCCAATGAAGGAGACGCAGGCAAGCGGGGAGGCCCTCCTGGAGATTTATATGTCTTTTTGTCGGTGTCAGCCGATTCACACTTTAAACGAGATGGGATTAACATCCTCTCAGACGTGAAAATAAGTTACTTACAGGCAATTTTAGGCTGTAACTTAGAAGTTGAAACCGTTGACGGGCCGACGACTGTCAAAATTCCCGCCGGAACTCAGCCAGGAACTGTCTTAACTCTGGAAAATCAAGGGGTTCCGCGTTTAGGAAATCCGGTGAGTCGAGGCGATCATTTACTCACTGTATCCGTTGAAATTCCGACTCGGGTGACGGCTAAAGAACGAGAACTTTTAGAGGAACTGGCGAAAATACACGGTGAACGGACGGGAAAAGGCGGCTTAGAAGGATTTCTAGGCAGTTTGTTTCATCAAAAATAACGGGATCAAACTCTTTTTTCCATAACTTATGACCCATTCCACCACTTCTAAACCCGATGCTCAAATGGACTTGCGAGGCACTCCTTGCCCCCTCAATTTCGTTAGAACTAAATTGAAATTAGAACAAATGCCTCCCGGTTCGCTGTTAGAGGTTTGGCTAGACTCGGGTGAACCGATTGAACAAGTTCCTGATAGCTTGACGATGGAAGGCTACCAGATCGAACAGATTGAAGATCGTTCCGGTTTCTTTGCCGTTCAAGTTCGACGCCCTCTGACTCAAGCATGAGTTTAGGGGAGCCGAATTCTACTGTCAACCCAGACACTCATCCCGTGATGGGGACTGTGGTTGCTGTTCAGGCGAACTTCTATCAGGTGCAGTTAGCCCCCGTTTCTTTCAGCTTACCGGAGGCGCAGGGGTTAACGGATTCTTTGTTACTCTGTACTCGCCGCACTCGCCTAAAAAAAATTGGTCAGAAGGTGATGGTTGGCGATCGCGTGATTGTTGAAGAAGCAGACTGGACAGGGGGGCGAGGGGCGATCGCCGAAGTGCTTCCTCGCCATACGGAACTGACTCGTCCTCCCATTGCCAATGCTGACCAAATTTTACTCGTGTTTGCGGTTGCAGAACCGGATCTCGATCCGCAAGCGTTGACTCGGTTTTTAGTGAAAGCGGAATCAACAGGTTTAGAAGTTTGTTTGTGTTTAAATAAATGCGATTTAGTCAGCATTGAACAGTTGAAAGACTGGCGTGAACGTCTTTCAAGTTGGGGTTATCAGCCTTTTTTTATTAGTGTTAATCAAGGGTTGGAATTTATTTTAGATGAGGATAAACAGGTCAAAACCTATGCAATTTCTGACCTGAAATTAGTTGTTTATCATTCTTTAATTCATCAGCTAAAAGAAAAAATAACGGTAATTTGTGGCCCTTCTGGAGTGGGAAAATCGAGCTTAATTAACTTATTAATTCCTGATATTGATCTGCGAGTGGGGGCGGTTTCTGGAAAGTTAGGACGAGGAAGACATACCACGCGACACGTTGAATTATTTGCACTTCCCTCCAAAGGATTGTTAGCCGATACTCCGGGTTTTAATCAACCGCTATTAGACTGTGAAGCGCAAGAATTAGCCTATTATTTCCCAGAAGCCCGAGAAAGATTAGCCACAGGAAACTGTCAATTTAGTGATTGTTTACATCGAGATGAACCCAATTGTATTGTCAAAGGAGATTGGGAACGTTATCCCATTTATCTCGATTTTTTAGAAGAAGCGATCAAACGTCAAGAAGTATTGCAACAACAACCGGATGCAGAATCAAGTTTTAAATCTAAAACTAAATCCGGTGGAAAGCAACAAGACGAACCGAAGTTAGAAAGTAAGAAATATCGCAGATCTTCTCGACGATTTCAGCATCAAACTTTACAAGATTTGTGTGAAGAAATGGAAGATATTTGAGTATAAATCCTCGTGGTACGGCTCAGTTGTAGTTTTTGCTCATAGATTCTATCCGTCAACTAAGACCTGTTCAAGTTGCGGTCACGTTCAAGAAATGGCTCTGAAAGAACGAGTTTTCAACTGTCAGGCTTGCGGTGTAAGCGTTGACCGTGATTTGAATGCTAGCCTAAATTTATTACATTATGCCGAGGGCTTCTCGGTAAAAAGCCTGTCTGACCGGGTGCTGCCGACAGTCCGGGGTGATGCAGCGCAAAGTCCGATCTCGGCGGAAACCGCTCGAGAAGGAACTTTGCAAGACAGGAACGAAACATTAATACGGTTTATACCGTGTTATATCAGTTTTCGATAGCAGGAAACAAGAAACAGTTATTGCAGTATGCGATCGCTGTAGTCCACAAAAACCCGGTGCGCGTAGAAGTTACCGGGTTTTTAATTTGATGAAAAGATGTCCCTCCGACTCCTTAATCAATTTTTGTGAAAGACCTTGACTATATTGTGATATTATGCGTTTCATGCAGGTTGAAGACAAGATGGACTTTGATTCATCGAGCGCCCTTTCAGAATCCCGATCAGGAGCTATTCTTGTGGTTGATGATACTCCTGGTAATCTCCACATCTTATTTAATGCCCTAACCGAAGCAGGCTATGACGTGCGTTGTGTTAAAAGTGGTGCGATGGCACTGCTCGCGGTGCAGGCAGATCCCCCGGATTTGATCTTGTTGGATATTCGGATGCCCGAAATGAATGGATTTGATGTTTGTCAACGCTTAAAAGCCAATTCTCAAACCTGTGAAATCCCTGTCATTTTCTTAAGTGCGCTAGATGAACCTCTCGATAAAGTGAAAGCCTTTCAAGTGGGTGGAGCAGATTATATTACCAAACCGTTTCAATTTGAAGAAGTATTAGTGAGAATTAACCATCAATTGACGATTCGCAGTTTACAACAACAACGCCAAGCATTAATTGAAGCCTTAAAACGAGCAAACGATGAACTGCAACGTTTGGTTATATTAGATGGACTGACCCAAATTGCCAATCGTCGTCATTTTGATCAGTACCTAACTCAAGAGTGGAAGCGATCGCTGAGAGAACAAATACCCTTGTCTTTAATTTTGGCAGATATCGACTATTTTAAGCAATATAATGATTTATGTGGTCATCTGGCAGGCGATCGCTGCCTTCAACAAGTCGCCCAGACCCTCAAACAAACGATTAAGCGACCCTCCGATCTAGTTGCCCGCTATGGGGGAGAGGAGTTCATTATACTGCTACCCAACACAGACCTCACAGGAGCGACTCAACTGGCAGAAGCAGTCCGCTTGGCTGTTGAGCAACTGAGAATTATCGATGTACCCAGGCCTCCCCGTGAACACGTTACCCTGAGTTTAGGGGTTTCGAGTTTGATTCCGTCTCGAAGTGAATCAGTAGAAACTTTAGTTAAAATAGCAGATCAGGCTCTCTACAAAGCCAAAGACGAGGGACGAAATCGAGTTTGTGTGCAAACCCTCGAAAAGCGATAACTTCACCCGAAAAGCGATAACGTGGAGCTTGAATGAGATTCAAACAGCCCTGTTTTCAGAATAATATCTCCTTGCGGTGGGTGTTAGTTGTTCCCTTTGTGCTGCACACCGTCGGAGCGGTAACATTAGTGGGGTATCTGTCTTACCGGAGTGGGCGACAGGCGGTTGAGAAACTCGCTCATCAACTGATCAAAAATGCGGGACAGCAAGTGACTCAAGAACTCGATCACTATTTGCAGAATGCTCACGAGTTCAATCAACGCCAGATCGCCGCGATCACATCGGGGGCTATAAACCTACAAAACCTCGATCAACTGCATCGCTATCTGATTTTACAACATCAACAAACAGAAGATCTGACAACGCTTTTGTTTGGAACTCCTCAAGGTGATTTTCGGGTCAGTCATCGCGTCAGTCCGAGAGATTATGGGGTAACAACCAAGCTACAACCGGAAGAATTGCCCTTTGAAGCCTCTTTTTCTACGCTATCGAATCCTGCGACTCTCCAGATTTATAGTATTAATGAAGCTGGGGAATTGATGCGCCCTGTAGAAACACTCCAAAATATTGATGTACGCGATCGCCCCTGGTATCGTCAAGCCGTTGAAACGGGAAAACCGGGTTGGAGTCCCCCTTTTCAAATCGGGAGTACGAATCTCCTCGCCCTTAATGCTTACGATCCTTTATATGACCAATCACGCCAATTGTTAGGGGTTTTTGCTGTTAATATTAGCCTGAATCAACTCGGTGACTTTCTCCGTAATTTAGAGGTCGGAGAATCGGGAGAAGTGTATATTATTGAACGCAACGGTTTATTGATTGCTGACTCAATGGAAGAAATGCCTTATTCTATATCCGGCAAACCTGACTTGAGTGGAACTGCTGAACCGGGAACGATAGTCTTTCAGCGCCTATTCCCCTCACAAATTCCTAATTCTGTAATTCAAGATTCCTATGAGTATCTCTTGGCAAAATTTGAGAATTTAGCAACAGTACAATCGGCTCAAGCCTTAAATTTTCAAAAGCATGGCGATCGCTACTTTCTAAACATTTCCCCCTATCAAGATCAATACGGGTTGGATTGGCTAATTGTGACCGTGATTCCTGAGTCGGATTTGATGGCAGAAATTCACCAAAATATCGACACCACGATTGTACTCTGCTTGCTGGCGCTGGGATTAGCGATCGCATCAGGACTGATCACGGCGAATCGATTTATGTTTCGCATCACTCGAGTCAACCGAGTTAGTCAGGAACTCGCATCGGGAAATTTGACCCAGCGATTGCCTGCTGATAGCCCAATTGCTGAAGTGAAAGCATTGGCGCAGTCTTTTAACAAGATGGCGGATCAACTCCAACAATCTTTTGATCGGCTTGAGAATGCTTTAGAAGAATCAGAAGAAAAATTTACAACTATTTTTCGTATTATTCCCGACCCGATCGCCATTACCAATCTAACAGAAGGACGGCTGTTAGAAGTCAATAATCGCATGATCGAGTTTTATGGCTATTCCCGTGAGGAAATGATTGGGCGAACGGCTTTAGAAGTGGGTTTATGGGTGAATTCGGAGGAACGGGGGCGGTTTAAATACCTGTTGGAAACCCAAGGCTATGTTGATAATCTTGAGATTACAACTCCCACAAGCAGGGGCGAGATAAAGATTGTGCTGCTATCGGCAAAAGTCTGCAACCTGCAAGGACAAAATGCTGTGATTGTGATTATTCGAGATATTACCGAACAGCAAGCGGCACTTCGTGAACGCGAACAAGTTGAACAAGCCTTACGCCAAAGTGAAGAAAGATTCCAACAATTAGCCGCCGCTTCCCCTGGGGTTATTTACACCGTTATTGAATATCCCAGTGGCCCTGTAGAATATCAATATTTAAGTCCGGCTTTTGAAGATATTCACGAGGTTAGTATCGCAGAAGTTCGCCAAGATGCCAGCATTACGTTTAAACAAATTCATCCAGATGATCGAGAGGGCTATCAACAAGCTGTAAAAGAAAGTGTCGAAACGGATAAACCCTTCAAACATGAATGGCGGATTATTACCCCTTCTGGGAAAATCAAGTGGATTCAAGCCCATTCTAGACCCCAAAGACGCGACAATGGTGAAATTGCTTGGCATGGCGTTGTTTTAGATATTAGCGAGCGCAAACAGATTGAAGAACAACTCCGCAAAACTGAACAATGGCTACAACAACACAGCCGTCTATCCCCCAGTTCCATTTATACGTTTGTTGAGGAACCCGATGGACATCTTTGGTTCGAGTACACCAGTTCTGCCGTAGAAACCATCCATGAAGTCACCCAAGCACAAGCACTAGAAAATGCTTATTTGCTGCTTGAGCAAATGCACCCGGAAGATGTGGCAGGTTATATCGCGGCGGTGACTCGCAGTGCTGAATCTTTGGAGTTGTTTTCTTACGAGTGGCGAATTATTACACCCTCTGGCAAACTCAAATGGTTACGGGCAAGATCCCAACCGGAGCGACGGAGTAATGGGGCGATCGCCTGGCATGGAGTGGTTGAGGATATTAGCGATTATAAACAGGCAGAAGCCGCCCTGCGTCAATCGGAACTGAAGTTTGCCACGATTTTTCGGGATAGCCCCCAACCTGCTTGGATTGCCAGCCTAGAAGAAGGACGCTGCATTGACATTAACGAAAGTTTTACTAAGGTTCTGGGCTATTCTCGAACTGAGGCGATCGCCAAGACCTGTGTTGAGATGCAGTTATGGACTGATTTGATAGATTTACATCAGTTTAGAGCTTCTCTGCTTCAAGAGGGAAGAATTGATAATTTTGAAATCGGGTTTCGCACCAAATCCGGTGAAGTCAAAACGGTGTTGCTGTTTGCTAGAGTTAGCCGTCTTGATGATCGAGATTGTGTGATTGGGGTCTTGAGCGATATTAGCGATCGCAAACAGCTAGAATTAGCACTGCAACAATCTGAAGCCAAGATCAAGAATATTTTTAATAGTGCGATGGCTGCTATTAGTAGTATCCGAGTATTTAAGGATAACACTTGGCAAATTGATCAGGTATCAGCCGGAGTGGAAATTCTATCGGGTTATACTTCTGAAGAATTAACTCAGGATAATTTTCTCTGGATGAGTTGCATTGATCCCGATGATTGGCAACTGGTACACCCGCAGATATATGCTGATATTTTTGCTCAACGCTCTGGCACCTATGAATATCGCTTGCGTCACAAAGATGGCAGTTTACGCTGGATTTCGCAAACGAATAATTCCTGTTGGGATGAAGTCGGAAAATGTTGGAATGTGACGGCTATTTCGGTTGATATTAACGCTCGTAAACAAGCCCAACAAGAACTGCAACAGGCGAAAGAAGCAGCAGAAGCGGCCAATCATGCTAAAAGTGCTTTTTTGGCAACGATGAGCCATGAACTTCGCACGCCTTTAAATGCAATCCTGGGATTCACACAATTGATCAACCGAGACGCAACTCTTAGCCCAGATTATCAGAACTATATCAAAATTATACATAACAGTGGAAGCTATCTTCTGAAGTTAATTAATGAAATTCTTGATCTCTCAAAAATAGAAGCCGGAAAACTGAGTTTAGACAACCAAGCTTTAGACCTATTTGATCTGCTGCAATCTTTACACGCTACCTTTAGTCAGCGAGTTAGCAATCAGAAATTACAAGTTGAGTTAGATATTCTCCCAAAAGTACCGCAATTTATTATTACAGATGCTCAAAAATTGCAACAGGTGTTAATTAATTTAATTGGCAATGCGATTAAGTTTACAAAAACAGGCCTTATTATCTTACGAGTGGGTTTAGACAATCAAGACTCGTTTTACTCCGATTTTATCTGTTTAAATTTTGAGGTAAAAGATACTGGAGTTGGTATTTCTCCTGAAGATTTAAACCAGATTTTTGAGGCGTTTACTCAGGCGTCAGCAGGTCGCAAAGTCCAGGAAGGAACGGGACTCGGACTCACGATTAGCCGCAGATTAGTACAATTAATGGGGGGTGAAATTACAGTTAGTAGTCGTTTAGGAGAGGGTAGCACGTTTGCGTTTACCCTTCCAGTTCAAATAACAACAGAAGCCTGTGTAAAACCCCAGCAGTCTAAACAACAAGTAACAGGACTCGCCCCGAATCAACCTATTTACCGAATTTTAGTAGTTGATAACCAAGCCGAAAATCGACTGCTGTTAGTCAAGCTATTGGAACAAGTTGGACTGGAGGTAAAAGAAGCTGCATCTGGCGAGCAAGCCCTATTAATTTGGCAACAATGGCAGCCCCATCTCATTTGGATGGATCGACGAATGCCGGGAGTTGATGGCTATGAAACCACTCTAAAAATTCGAGAACATGAGCAGAATAATCAAGAATTAGAGTCTACGATTATTATTGCTCTAACGGCTCAAGCATCTGTTAGCGATCGCGCTAAGGCTTTAGCTGTTGGCTGTGATGATTATATCAGTAAACCGATTGAGATTACAACTCTATTTAATAAAATGGCAGAACATCTAGGAGTCGTCTATCTCTACAGTCAAGATCACCATTTATTCTCGAATGATCAGAGATTAGTTCGGGAAAATCTAACCTCAGAAAATATCGCGGTTATGCCGCATCACTGGATCGTTGAACTCTATGAAGCCTCAATCGCTTGTCAACATAAAACCGTCGAACAGTTAATTAAACAGATTCCGCCTGAATATTCATTTTTAGCGATTGGCTTAGATCATTTAAATCAAAACTTTGAGTTTGAAAAAATGATGCAATTAACACAACAAATCAATACAGATTAGCCCCCATAATTGGCAGGGCCGTTTCAAAGTCGATAAACATTTGCTTAGAACCTCTCCCCCAACCCCTCTCCTATAAGGCGAGGGGAGCCTTTTTTTTGATTACTAAATATCTAAAACTATTAATTACTCCTCCTTCCAAATAAAAAACTTTTTTCCTTTTCCCTCTCGATTAATAAATAGTCCCGTCGGGGACACCTTTTCCCTCTCCTCGTAGGAGAGGGTTAGGGAGAGGTAGGAGAGGGCTAGGGAGAGGTAGGGAAGGGGGTTGGGGGGTTAGGTCATCAAATTTCGGGTCGAGAATGAAACAGCCCTGCCATCATTGGGGGTTTGGGGGCGATCATGATAATCTAATTAACGGTTTCAATTCTTGGAATTCCTTCCCCGTTTACCCAAGCAATTTGATGAATTCCTCGACGACGAGCATAATCTCGTAAATCTTCGATATTTTCCCGACGCCCTAACTCCATTTCGACTCGAACTAATTGAGTTGATTCTCTCAATTTCTCCGCATAAGCAAAAGCCGCAGCATAAGCTTGAGGCGTTTCAGGAACAACTAACCAATCACTCGAAGGTGCTTGTTGAGGAAGTTGATTCATCCCCAATAAAACCTGATGCAAGTCTTCAATATTAAAAGAAAATCCTATTCCCGGTTCAGTTTTCCCTTGAGGATGATAAAGTCCTAACAGTTCATCATAGCGTCCACCCTGAGCTAAAACTCGCGCTCCTGACTCGCTATTACTAACGACATCAAACACAATCCCTGTGTAGTAGTCAAACGTTTGAATTAAACTCAAATCAAGAACTATTTTGGGCTGAGAAATCTGAGGCGAATAACAGTTTTGCAACAAGTCAATTAAAGATTTTAGATTATTCAAAGCTTGCTGTTGTTCAGCGTCTAACTCCAATTGCGCCACCTGGGAAAGAACATCTTCCGGTTGTCCCCGCAAGTCAAATAGAAATAACGCCCGTTCTCGCAACTCCTGGGACATGGGTAACGTTTCTAGGGTGATTCGATCTAAATTAGCGATCGCTTCTCTTACAGGCTCTTGTAGCTTGGCTGGAAACAGAGATAAAAGCGATCGCGTCAGTCCGGCTTCACCTAAAATTAAATGACAGTTACTCAACCCCAAACCCTGCAAACACTCCAGTACCAAAAGTAAAATCTCACTATCAGCCAGCAAACCGCCTGCACCCAATAATTCAACGCCTGCTTGATAAAATTCCTGCTGACCGCCGTAGTTGGTTTTGCCACCTTTGCGGAAAATATTAGCATTGTAATACAAGCGTTGCGGCCACCAACTCGAACCCGCCATACGAGTGACAACTGTTCGAGCGATAGAAGCGGTTAATTCGGGCCGCAGTCCTAGACCTTGATCTTCGGCTTCGAGTAACTGAATAACCGTTGAACGTTGAACCGCACCTCCCGCCATCAGGGTATCTAAACGTTCCAGCGTCGAGGTAATGATCCGATGATAGCCCCAACGGTGAAACACCTGCTGTAAACGGTGTTCGATCCAAAGTTTTTGAGTCACATCGAGGGGAAGTAGATCTCGGGCGCCGAGAGGGAGTTGATGAACCATAACCTGAAATTTTGATTGTAGATTAGGGGATGTTTGCAAGGGGGAGTTCGGCGTTAGAATATCACATTTTGGTCGTTCTACTGTTGTTATTTCTTCTTACCGCCGCCAAATAAACCCCCAAACAAACCACCCCCTGGCTTTTGTTGAGGCGGTTTCCCTTTGGGTGGAGCGGCTTTTTCGAGTTGTTTTTTCGCTTCTAAGGCTTGGGGTTGTTTAGGATCAAGTTGTAAAGCCCGTTTAACGTGAGGCGTTGCGAGTTTAGGTTGATTTTGTCCAAGATAGGCTAAACCCAGTAAACCATGACAGCGACTATTTTCAGGTTCTTGTCTGATGGCATCCTTGAGTTCTAAAATAGCTTGGGCGTAGTTTTGAATAGCCATCAACTTTTCAGCCCGACTACAAGCTTGTTCGACAGCAGAATCTTTTTTCGGGGGCGTTGGTGTGGGCGCGGGTGTCTCTGACTTGGGTTGAGGGGTAGGTGCTGGAGTTGGTGTCGCCGAACCCCCTTTTGCTGCTTTTCGCAATAAATAAGCTTGATTTAATTCACTAATTTTACCGACAACCTCTAAAACCTGCTGAGGAGACTCATACTGTTTTTGTGCAAGTTGTTCAAGTAAAGTTTCGTAAGTTTGTTGATAATTTGCTGCCGTTAAAATTTGTTTAGCAATATCACTGTGAAGTGTGAGGGTACGCTGTTCTTTAACGACTCGCTCACCAATCGTTTTTAACAGCAGTTCGTATTCTTTGCGTTCGCTTTCCTTAGAAAATCGGTTATAAGCCGGACTGACTAACTTCGCTAATAACTGCTTGGCTAACTCTTTTTCCTCGGGTTTTTTAAACGGACAAGTATCAGGATGTAAACGCCGAGCAATTCTTGTATATCGCTTGCGAATATCAGAAAACTCTGCATTGAGAGGAACGCCTAAAATAGCATGACTATCTGTAAATCCCAGTAGAAATAATCCTTTTTTTACTTCAAAAGACATAAGCTCTTGCCTTCCTTACTGACTAGCGCAATGTTAACAGTTCTCATTGCTTTAAATACAATATTAGCCTGATCGTTTAGAGAAATCAGCACTCCATCAGACTTAACGGTTTTGACTGACTGAAATTCCCCCAGTTTAGGAGAAATTTCAGGCTACAACTTTTAAAAATTTACCGTTTCTACAGACACACCCATCAAGTTAGTTTTTCAAGAGTTTTTAAACTAGCGATCAAACTTGTGGCTAATGTTATAGCCCCTAATTGCATTTTAACTAAATTTGAACCCTTTCAGTGATGTGTTATTCCTATGACCAAGACGATAGCGGTGGCGTTTCCATTAACGCTTGACTTAAACTGGCGTGTAGATAACCATTTGTGGCGAGAATCCGACCCGATTTAAGTTCCAGAGGACTGCTATCATAGGCAGTAACTTTACCTCCGGCTTCCTCTAAAATCACAATACCCGCCGCAATATCCCAAGGAGATAGTCCTCGTTCCCAATATCCATCTAAGCGCCCACAAGCCACATAAGACAAGTCTAACGCCGCCGATCCGCCTCGCCGCACCCCTTGAGTTAGATGAGTCAGATGACAAAATTCTGCATAGTTATTATCAGCAGTTTCTCGGCGATCGTAAGCAAACCCCGTCACCAGTAAACTATTGGCTAAGTTATCGGTTTTAGAAACATCAATGGGTTGACGGTTACGAGTCGCACCCAAGCCTTTAGCGGCGCGAAAAAGTTCACTCCGCCAAGGATCAAAAACCGCTCCGACAGAGGGAATACCGTCAATTAGTAAAGCAACGGAAGTTGAGAAAAAAGGATATTGATGAGCAAAATTTGTCGTTCCATCTAAGGGATCAATTGCCCAAAGAAACAGGCTATCCTGATTTCCCAATTCACCAGATTCTTCTGTGAGAATAGCATGATCGCTAGCATGACGCTTGAGAATATCAAGAACCGCAGCTTCCGAGGCTTTATCGGCTTCTGTGACTAAATCTCCTGATCTCCCCTTTTCTTGAATATCTTGGAGATTCCCTAAACAAGATTGTAAGACAGCACCGCCTGCTTCAGCCGCGAGAGTGGCAATATCTAAGAACGTTTGGAGTTGATCGGGGGTTATGTTTAGTGTATTCATCTGTGATTACTTTTGCTCATTCTGACGGCGAAACTCAGCCGGAGTTAGACGCAACGGTTGTTGGGGGTTCCAAATTCCTTGAGCTAGAATTCGCGCTTCATACTGAGCATAGAGCAAACGTTGACTATATTTTGTATTGGGAATCTGTTCTTCAGCGAGAACATAACCCTGTTTGATCAGTTGCTCATTGATCAGTACCCCATCCAACCACACATAGGCTAACACGCGGTTGTAGCGATCGCGCTGTTCGCGATCAGACTCTAGTAAAATCTCTTTTCCCAAACCCACTTGTTCAAGGTAACGCTGGGCTAGCAGTCCCCAAGGTTCTTGCTTCAAGTCGGGCGCTGCAATCCCAATCAACCTTACTGATTGTAGTGCAGGGACAACACTACGAGGATCAATAATTTCGAGAGTTTGTCCACTGACGACTCGTTCAACTCGACTGATCACTCCAAGCGGTGGAGGTTCAGGCGTGGAACAGCTTACCAAAAATAAGCAGATAGCGACTAAAATCACAGAAAACAGGAAAAATATTCCTCTTTTTTGAGATAGTAATCCCCAGAGTCTGTTAATCTTCATCTAAAGGCAATCCTGCTGTTACTTTCCCTTTGCCAAAGTAGCGTCCAAACTGGAGTTCATAAACTTCGTCTTCGTCTTGAGTTTCCACTTCCAGGTCCGAACGCGGATAACTGACGCACAGTAAAGCATAACCTTCTTTTTGCAGTTCCGGTGAAAGTCCCATTGCTTCGGGTTGATAGAGATCACCCGAGATCACCCGTACCGCACAGGTGGTACAAGCGCCATTGCGACAGGAAAAGGGTAAATCAACGCCTTGATTTTCCGCACATTGCAAGATGTAGCGATCATCTGGAACTTGAACGGTGTAGAGTTGGTTCTTCTGGGGATAATGAATCCGAATGGTGTAATAACGGGACATAAAAGATTTTATCTCAAAATAGCTAGAAGACCCTCACTTTCAGTGATGGGATGAATAGCAGCCAACTAGGCTATCATAGTAGAAAAACTTTGGCAAGTAAATGTTAAAAGCCTATAAGTACCGTATATATCCAACCTCTGAGCAACAGGTCTTGCTAGCCAAGTCCTTTGGTTCGGTACGTTGGTTTTACAACTACGGGCTTGAGTTAACATCCAAAACCTACAAAGAAACGGGCAAAGGTTTAAGTCGCAATGACATCATCAAACTTTTGCCAAAGCTCAAAAAAGAATATGAATGGTTAAAAGAAGCCCCTTCTCAAGTCTTGCAACAAGCCGCTTTAGATCTGTCGGGCGCTTTTCTCAACTTTTTTGAAGGGAGAGCCAGATATCCCCGCTTTAAAAGCAAGCAGAAAAGGCAGTCTATTCGATTTCCTCAAGGGTGCAAGTTAGATGGCGATTACCTGATTTTGCCCAAACTCAAAAAAGTCTACTGTCGAGTCTCTCGCCTGCCTATTGGTACTCTGAAGTCAGTGACAATTTCTCTGACTGCAACTGGCGAGTATTACGCATCCTGTCTCTATGAGGATGGCAAACAGAAGCCCGAGTCTAGTAGCGAAGGAAAAGCAGTAGGAATTGATGTCGGACTGACTCACTTTGCGATTACTTCCGATGGAAGCAAGCACGGTAATCCTAAATACTATCGTCGATCTGAGAAAAAGTTAGCCATTCATCAAAAACGTCTGAGCCGAAAGCAAAAAGGCTCAAACAATAGAAACAAGGCGAGGGTTGTTGTTGCTAAAGTGCATCAAAAAATTAGCCGTTGTCGAGAAGATTTTCTACACAAACTCAGTCGTAAATTAGTTGACGAGAACCAAGTCATCGTTGTAGAAAATCTAGCCGTCAAAGGGATGGTCAAAAACCACAAACTCGCCAAGTCTATAGCAGATGCGGGTTGGGGAATGTTTTGCACCCTACTCAAATACAAAGCCGAATGGGACGGGAAAACTTACCTAGAAATAGATAGATTCTTTCCTTCTTCAAAAACCTGTCATATTTGTTTGAATCAAGTTAGCAGTTTACCTCTCGATATTAGAAACTGGACTTGCTTGAATTGTCAGACTGAGCATGACAGGGACATAAATGCGGCAATCAACATTAGAAATGAAGGTTTACGACTTTTGAGCCAGTGCGGTCTTGACGGTCTCCGTCGAAGAGCGCGAACTCCGATCTTGGGGTCACGCCTGCGTGGAGGAAGTAAGCCGCTTTGCGGCAGGCTACGCCAACGCAAGAGAGCAACTGGCATGGCGGGAGGGCATCTCGTTAGTGCTTCTGGAGTTCGAGTCAGACCTTACAAAGGCAGTACCTTTGTAAGGCGTTGAACTGTGAAGGAAGAATTCCTCGTTTTTAACGATGGGAGTTGTCAATGTCGCTTTCTGGATAAACAGACGGTTGCAAGATTTAGGGTCTATTGTCCCCCAGTCATTATAGCGGGGATTGGGCGATCGGTTAAATTCAATCCCTGTGGAAAGTTTTTGATGATCGCGCTTGCAAAATATCTTGCTGTTCTGCTATTATGATAATTCGGTAAGTCAATAGAATATTGCTTTTCTGTGGAGAGGTGGCCGAGTGGTTGAAGGCGCAGCACTGGAAATGCTGTTATGCAGTAATGTATACGAGGGTTCGAATCCCTCCCTCTCCGTTCTATCAATACACATCAACTTCTAGAAGTTGGCTCTCAAAGCCAAAGCAATCAGTCTATAGCGGATAATCAGTTTATCCACATTGCTATCCACTTTGGGGCTAAAATAGGGTCTGAGAGAGACTGAAATCAGGTAGTTTTGTATGGGCGATACTGGACTTGAACCAGTGACATCCTGCTTGTAAGGCAGGCGCTCTACCACTGAGCTAATCGCCCGTTTTTCGTTGTTTCACTATTATAGCACCAAACTGTAAAATAGGAACAATTTATTTGCTCAAATCAGAAATTTGTTGAGCTGTTGCTTATGCCTTCTGGCCAAACTCACGATCGCATTACCCTGTGGATCTTACCTGTTGTCACAGGTTGGACATTAGGGCAAACTCGCAGCAGCCATCTTACCCTAATTGTGGCGGGTTGTTTTCTATTTAGTGGCTTGATGTTTGGCCCTGATCTCGATATTCAACGCTCCTACCATTTTCAACGCTGGGGGTGGTTGCGTTGGTTGTGGCTTCCCTATCAAAAGAGTGTCCGTCATCGCTCGTTCTTGTCTCATGGGCCGATCATTGGGACAGCAGTACGAGTCTTGTACCTAAGCGTTTGGGTGATCATTTTGGCGACGCCTGTAGCCGTAATTGCTCGAGGGGTTTGGGAGGTAGACTGGAGTTTATCTGAACTGGCTCGAATGATACTGCGATCGCTATCCCAACATTCAACCGAGTGGTTAGCAATTTTTATCGGTTTAGAATTAGGTGCAATGGGTCATTACCTAAGCGACTGGGGAGGATCAGCGTACAAACGAATTCAAACTCAAGGCTTAGGGGGATTTCTATCAAACTTGGTGAATAAACGGCTTAAAACTCCAGGGATGATCAGATTCTTTTCTCAAAAAACTCTACCGAAGAAACGGAAATCTCCCTCAACTCGTCGGAAAACCTCTGTTTCCGTACCGAAGCGGAAAACTTCTGTCAAAGACTAAAAATTAATCACTCAACTTTTGGGTTTTGCGTTCGTTCAATTTCAACAAAATTTCACCATGAACCGCTTCGGTAATCGGATAGAAATAGGTGAGAATGATCCCACATATTAGTACAATAGCTGGAATCGGGGCGATCGCAAACCGAATAGCAAAAATAGCAGAATCCGGTTGTTGGGGGAGTGCTTGTCCGGGAACTCGTTCCATAAAGCCCGAAATTTCCAAAGCTTGTCCGACGAGAAACAATCCCCCAGCTAATCCTAATTTTTGTAAAAAGACCATAAACGAATAAAAAATTCCTTCGCGTCTTTTACCCGTATTCAACTCATCTAAATCAACCACATCCGGTATCATTGACCAAGGAATCAGATAAGCCGTTGACACCCCAAAACCCGCAATAATGGCTAAAATATACATCAGAGAAATCTGACCGGGTTGCAGAAACCACAATCCGATTTGAGCAATAATCCATAAACTCACCCCCATAAAATAAACAATTTTTTTACCATAGCGTTTACTGATAGCACTCCAAACAAATAACATGAGAATCGCCGTACCCTGAACCGAGATAGCTGTCAAATAAAAATCAATCGTTGAAAGCTTCATGCGATTTTCAACATAGTAGGGAAGAATCGCCGCAGTGAGTTGAACCCCTAGCCAAGAACACAAATAAATTCCGGTAACATATAAAAACGGACGATTTTGAAAGACAATTTTAACTTGTTCTAACAAAGGTAAATTTGAGGATGAATCGGTTAAACTATCCGAGGTTTTAGGTCTTAAAGTGCGATGACGAGTGCCTAAAAAACACCAAAAAATCGGTAAAACCGAGAGAATTCCACAAACCAAACCTAAAATCAGATATTGTTTTTTCAGATCATCTGGGAATATTGTCGCGATGACCAAGGCTAAAACCAAGGAAAAAATACTCCCTCCAATGGAAAAAGCAAAACGAAAACTATTCAGACTGGTGCGTTCGTGGTAATCCGATGTGAGTTCAGGCGTGAGAGCGGCATAAGGTAAATTAACAATGGTATAAAGGAGATTAAAAATCACCGAAATAATAACGTAGTACCAAAACAAAACCCAAACATTGGTACTGGGAACAATCCACTGTAAAAAGAAGAAAATCCCAAAGGGAATCGCCCCAAAAATCATCCAAGGATAACGCCGTCCCAAAGGATGAACGGTGCGATCGCTGAGTACCCCAATAATCGGATCATTAATCGCATCGGTGACTTTGCCAATCATATAAACACTGCCAGCAAGTCCCGCAGGTAAACCCGCGACATTCGTTAAAAAAACCAACAATACAAAAGATAGAAGATTAGCCGTAATTGCCGTACCCAGATCACCTGCACCATAGGCGAGTTTCGTTGCAAAATTCAGCTTTTCAGAAGTGGGCAAGGGGTCGGGAGAGGATGGGGAGGACTGAAGACTCATGGAATTATTCCAAATAATCGTTGATTGAAATTACAACCCAGGTGAAAGAGTTTCAGGTGTTCTCAACCGAATCTGTAGGGGGATTGTATCAACAAATAAACGCGATATCCTAGAACTATAGCTCAATTCACTCCAATTTCCATCGGGAGTAACTCAGTCATGGCTTCTCTTGGCAATCGTTTTAATCAATTTATCGGCAAAACTCGCTTTGTCGTCTGTCGCCTATTTCTGCATTTAGGGGGAACGGAGGTTTCACCGTTACTCGGTGTTCTCAACCAAGTCGCTCGTAATACCATAGATGCGGAAGGGGATCTCGAAGTGTTGGGGGAGGGACTGGTTGAAATTTGTCAAAACCTACTGCAATACTATATCTATTGGCAATCGGCGAGCAATGAAGGTGATGTTCTCTGGAATGAAGGGGAAACTGCCGATTATGTTGATGAACTGTTCACCGACTCGGCTCAACGCTATCTCTCCCAACCGTTAGAAAATCTAGCCAACCGCGATGATCAACCGTTGTCTTTACCGACAACAGCCAATCTCGTGGTGATGATAACCATCGCCTGTGAAGGGGAAGTTCCGGATCTCGAAACCGATTTAGCGAGTGTGGAAGCCATGCAGCAAGGCTTAAAAACTATCATGAATCTGCATTATCAAAATCGCCTACGAGCGGTTCAAATTCACTATTCTCCCGCCCGTTTTGGAGATGAACTCACCAGTGATCAACTGTTGCAGAACTTTCCGGAACTGATCCCGCTCTAGAATGATGCTCGCAAAACCCCAAAGCTGTTTTCAAAATTCCATCCTAAGAAAATCTAATTTTGATTTATGTTGCGTAAATTGATCATTGTTTTAATGTCGCTGTCGTTGTGCTGGACAACCCTCGCCTGTGGTTCGTCGAACACAACCACTAATCAAACTCCGACTCAAACGGCTAGCCAAAATCGAACACAGGCTAACGTTGGTGAATATCCCGTTCAGCAAGCCGAATATAACGATGCTAACGGTGAATATACCCTGATGCTGCTCAATACCCCAGCCGGAACCCCGCCTGTTTATCGGACGACAAACCTACAAATGGCGCGTCTGACGGATGAACAAATTCAAGCGGGAAAAGGAACTTACGCTCAAATTCAAGGCAATCAAGCCACATTGTATCTGACGGAAGACTTTAAAATACAATACGTTCACAATGTTACTGAAACCCGAACGAATCCCTCTACAGGACAACAGGAAGTGGTTGTCGTGCGTCAACAGTCGAGTTTCTGGCAACCTTTTGCTGGGGCTTTTATCGGCAGTGCGATCGCCAATACTTTGTTTGCACCCCGCTATTACGTTCCTCCCGTTTATCAACCCGGTGGTAACTTAGTCGGTTATGGCGGTTATGGCAATACCTATGATAGTGCTGTTCGCGATTATAGTTCCCGTTATAATTCCCCGCCTCCTGCGGTGAGAAATCGCCAAGTTCTCCGAACCACTGGAACTGTTGCATCCCCTTCTAACAACCGCACGACTCGTTCTCCTTCTGGAAATGGGAGTCGTTCGACAGGATCAGGAGTGGGTGCGAGTGACTTGCAACGACAACCCAATCAAACTCGTCCTTCTCCGACGCAAAAACGAACCCCTAGCTTTGGGAGTGGCACTTCCAGGAGTCGATCCGGGGGTGGCGCGAGACGACGCCGTTAACAACTCAAGAGAGTTTGACTTGCAAAAATAGAGGGTAGAAGGTATTTACACTCAACAAATTCTCTACCCTCTGGGCTAAATTGACGTTAAAAATGTCAAGCATGATCCTCGCTAAAAATTGAGAGTCGAAATATAATAGGATCAACTCGTAACTGTATAGAAACTTGCTCAGTAATTAGCAACAGTCAGACGACGAATCTGCTCGGAAGTTTTTTCAAGTTTGAATCCTTGAAAAATCTAAAAACCTACAAGAGTAAAATTGAGTTCTGAGTATGTTTAATGCAACTGCTATTCTAACAGATGCCTTTGTAGAAAGACTGCAAGCCGGATACCGTCGTACTTATGGCGGTTATAAGCCAGACTACCCAGAAATTATTTCGTGGGTTGGCACAATGGCATTAGAAAATATTGCCAACTGCGACGCCCTCTATCACAACGTCGAACATACGATGTTAGTGACATTAGTCGGACAGGAAATCATGCGGGGTAAACACATTCGCGAAGGGGGTGTGACTCCCGAGGATTGGTTGCACTTCATCATATCCTTATTATGTCACGATATTGGTTATGTCAAAGGGGTTTGTCGCTGCGATCAAGAAGTCAATGGACTTTATGCAACTGGGATAGGGGATGGAATGGTGACGATCCCAGTGGGGGCAACCTCGGCGAGTTTAACTCCCTATCATGTTGATCGAGGAAAATTGGTGATTGATGAACGATTTGGCGGACATAAATTAATCGATGCTGAACAAGTGAAACGCAATATTGAACTCACCCGTTTTCCGGTTCCGGCTGATGAAACCTATCAAGATCGAAATAATTATTCGGGTTTAGCAAGGGCGGCTGATTTAATAGGTCAACTCAGTGATCCTCGCTATTTGAAGAAAATTAGTGCATTATTCTACGAGTTTGAAGAAGTCGGAACTAATAAAGTTCTCGGCTACAAAACGCCCGGAGATTTACGCAAAAATTACGCTAAATTTTACTGGAATGGTGTTTTCCCTTATATTCCGGCGGCATTAAGATATTTGGAATTGACTCAAGAAGGCAAACAAGTAGTCGCTAACTTGTATGCGAATGTGTTCCAAGTTGAAAACGAATCTCGGATTATTCAAGAGATCAATAATACCCGTTTTGGTGCTGACTCCAATGGAAGTCTTTCTTTGGGCGACATTGATTCAGAAGCCAAAGAACTGCCCAAATTTAGCGAATTAACCGAACTGAATCTATAATGGTTGAGCGGAGTTGATTGAAAATTCAGTGGAACAGCCAACAGTAGAAACTCAACAGCGTGTTCAACAGCTTAGGCATCAGCTACAACAAGCTAGCTATGCCTATTATGTTCTCGATGCACCGATCATCGAAGATGCAGTCTATGATCGGTTGTATCGAGAATTGCAACAGCTTGAAACAGACTATCCTCAGTTCATTACTCCCGATAGTCCGACGCAACGAGTGGGTGAAAAACCCGCCACACAATTTACATCCGTTCAACATAATATTCCTCTGTATAGTTTAGAAAATGCCTTTAATACAGAAGAGTTAAAAGCCTGGGAACAACGCTGGAAAAAAGTTAAAAATACTGAAGAAATCGAGATTAAAGATTCAGATCCTCTCTACATTTGTGAACTTAAAATCGATGGTTCTGCCCTGGCTTTAACCTACGAAAATGGCTTATTAATTCGAGGTGCAACGCGGGGAGATGGCGTAACAGGCGAAGAAATTACCCAGAATGTTAAAACAATTCGTTCTATTCCCTTGCGGTTAAAATTAGAAAATCCCCCGCCTATTGTAGAAGTTAGAGGCGAGGCGTTTTTATCCCTAAATATCTTTGCGAACATTAATAAAGAACGTCAACAAAACGGTGAAAGCCTATTCGCAAATCCTCGCAACGCCGCAGCCGGAACGTTAAGACAACTAGACTCAAAAATTGTTGCAAAAAGACAGTTAGATTTTTTTGCTTATACCCTACATTTACCAGACGAAACAGAATTGCAAACTCAACAAGATGCGTTAGAATTGCTGCAAGAAATGGGCTTTAAAGTCAATCCTAACCGTCAACTTTGCCCCTCATTAACGGAAGTTCAAACCTATTTTCAAGACTGGGATAGCCGACGCCAAAATTTACCCTACATGACGGATGGCGTTGTTGTTAAAATTAACCCATTAAACCTGCAAAAACAACTCGGTTTTACGCAAAAATTCCCCCGATGGGCGATCGCACTCAAATATCCCGCCGAAGAAGCCCCCACGCAAGTGAAAGCCGTTACCGTACAAGTGGGGCGCACAGGGGCTTTAACCCCCGTCGCTGAGTTAGAACCCATCCAACTCGCAGGAACTACCGTACAACGGGCGACACTACATAATAGCGATCGCATCGCGGAATTGGATCTGCATATTGGCGATACTGTTATTGTTAGAAAAGCCGGAGAAATCATCCCCGAAGTGGTGCGTATCCTGCCAGAATTACGCCCTACAAACGCCCAAAGCTTCAAAATGCCCACCCACTGCCCGGACTGTGGTCAACCCGTTGTCAAGCCCCAAAACGAGGCGGTAACACGCTGTATTAACACCTCTTGTCCGGCAATTTTACGGGGTTCTTTGATTCATTGGTGTAGTCGAGATGCGTTGGATATTAACGGCGTTGGGGATAAATTAGTTCAGCAGTTTGTTGAACAAAAATTGGTTGATTCTGTTGCAGATTTGTATGAATTAACTGTTGAAAAACTCACCCAACTTGAACGCATGGGCGAGAAATCAGCCACAAAAATTGTGAATGCAATTCAAACTTCAAAAACTAAACCTTGGGCGAGGGTATTATATGGGTTGGGAATTCGTCATGTAGGGAGTGTGAATGCAGAGTTATTAACTCAAAAATTCCCCAGTGTTGAACAGTTAGCAACAGCAACACCCGCCGATATTGAAGGGGTTTATGGGATTGGGGTAGAAATTGCCCAAGCCGTTTATCAATGGTTTAAAGTTCCTGCTAATCAAACGTTAATGGAACGGTTAAAACAACAGGGATTAAATTTAGCTTCTCAACCGTCTAAAACGGAGAGTTCATCCAAAAAAGATTTAACGTTATCCGGTAAAACCTTTGTTCTTACGGGAACGTTACCCAGTTTAAAACGAGATGAAGCCAAAACGTTAATTCAAAATGCAGGCGGAAAAGTTACGGGTTCAGTTAGTAAAAAAACGGATTATGTCGTTGTCGGAGAAGATGCAGGTTCTAAACTCACAAAAGCCGAAGAATTAGGAATTAAACAGTTATCCGAAGCCTCACTGTTAGAACTGTTAAATAATCCCCAGTAGGGACCTATGGCATATGCCCTTAAACAAATTAATATAATTTTGAGGGTTTAGAGCGTGAAAAAGTTTGATGATGCAAGTCTTGTCTCTTTAGAAGAGATGATATTATGTCCGGTTGATTAATTCTGTTATGGGGTGGGGCGGGTTTATCTCAATCTCTCAGTAGTGCTAAAGATATTGACTGAACCCGCCCCTACAGAATCATTATTGATTAGTCGGACATGATATGATACTATGAAGTAAATTTTGTTTGATCATTTTGTTTTTCACTCAAGTAGAGTTTTAGACTACGTTGCCAAGTTCTGCCGAGCCATAATGCACTGACTAGAATCACAATTTCCTCAATAAAACGGACTTCAACTTTAGATAGTATTCCCATGACAGGATAACTTCCAAATAGAAAGAAAAAGTTGAAAATAAAGAAAGTACAGAGAGCAAAAATTTGATTTTGAATTTGTTCTAAACTAAGTCTAGGATTCTGCTTAAGTTGATAGGTTATATAAACTTTTTCGAGTTTTCTTCCACAGAAGTAGCCTCCCCATGTAAACAAACCGAGTGTTAGAGGAACTGCAACTAACTTGGGAATTGGGCTAGGATTTCCAAAGAGATAAAATCCAGGAGCCATAACGGTTGCGATTTGATTGTTCTCATGTGTCCAAATCCCTGATAAATAGTAATTCCAGTTTCCCGCATAGAGATTGTAGTAGAAAAAGTAGCCAATCACTAAGCCCACATAGCCGTAGTAGAGAAATTTCCGGCTGGGTTGATTAATTCCTGACCAATAAGATTTTTCGGCATCAATATCAATACAAGGATGTTGACAACCAGTACAATTACTTTTTTCATCTTTTTTAGAGTTGCTAACTCGACACATTGATTGTGTAATTGTTTGCTTGCTGGTATGAGCCTCGCTCGTGAATAACCCTCTCGGTTCACCAAAAATTCTTTGAACGGGATACATCGGACAGAAGTATTGACACCAGGATTTGCCGTCATAGAGATAACCGACGAAAATTGCTGATGCAATGATGATTAAGCAAATTAAACCTAAAGCCCAAGGTTCTGCGTTAAAAAACAGAAGACGACCACACAAACCGACATAAAGTAAGCCAAATTGTAGATAGGAATGATTACGAGACAACCATGAGTTTTTAGGAACTCTCACAACCTCCTGATGTATTGCACCTGTTAGTGAGTTAATTTTTTGATGTTTTCGTTGTATTCCTAATGCTCTGGGAATTTGAGATATAAATGATAGAGGACAAATTCGCCGCCACAGTTCATGTCCAAAAACAAGCAGAATAAAAATTGCACTGGGAACCACAAAACCCCAGAAAATTGTTGTTCCTAAAGGATAGGGCTTTTGTTCCAAGCAAACTCCTTGCACTTGAATACAAGTTTCTATATTGAAGCTGAAAGGACTCCAAGGATGATTGGGAGCAGTCAATTGTGGTGAAATAGGATCATAAAATAATGAAAGAATCAGAACTAACCAGCTCAAAGTTAGAAACCACCGAATTAAGTGTATCTGTCGCTCAGAAATTTGATGGAACATTGCCAATTAACTCCATATTGATGATCATATCATTAATGAGCTGTAATTTATTCTCTCAGCTTTTTCTTTTAGACCTGATCTTCAGAAGCAGCACTTTTAGAACTGTTAAATAATCCCTAGTAGGGGCGTATGGCATACGCCCTTAAACTTTCAAACGTTAGGTTAAAGTCCAAATTCGTCCATAGTTACTGGGAATAGTTAAATCATGTTCTTCGTCTGGGAAAATGTTTGCTAAGTTTAAAATGGGATCATCTTTTCCATGTAGTTCTTCTTGAAAATTTCCGCTATAATTTGAGGGAAGCTGAAAGTTGGAAGCATCAGGAAGTTTGAATCGAATCGTTTGATCTTGATCCGTAAAATTCAGCGCAATGAGACTAACATCTTGATCCAGTTTCCGATAGAGAATCAAAACACCATGAGACTGGTAACGTTCATAATGATTGTCAAAATAGTAACTGTCGTCATTTAACGAACGAAACTGAGCTTTCTCACGGCGTAGTTTAATCAGTTTACGCACTAAACTGATCATTTTTTGACCAATTCTATCATAGAAATAATCCCAACGAACGGGCCGAAAAAGCACGACTCGAATTGAACCTTCTGGTGGAAGATAATAATTTTCGGCAAATTCTTGACCCTGCCACAGTAAAGGAATCCCTTTTGCTGTTAAAATACCCATGAGGTAGGGTTGAACTTTGAACCAGTGGTTATAGCGATCGCCTTCTTTTAAGAAATATTCACTCTGACAAGGTTCACAACCCCAGTTACAAATAAATCGGGGATGATCGTGGGTTTCGATGTATTGAAGGGCGGTTTTAGCTAGAGTATCATTCTGATTACTCACTTGATTCGGATAGCCGTATAAACTATAACTTAAGGCTAAACTGTGGAATAAATTTTCTTTACCAAGAGCCACTTGTTTAGAAGTATACAAGGTTTGATTTTGCCAAGTACAATTGCTGTAACTTTGCTGTAAAACGCCTTTGGGATCTTGTAACTGTTCAGCACATTGAATCAGGTTGATTGTATCATTATTAAAAAATCTCTGCCAGTTTTTCCAATTTGCACCTTTTTGTTGAACAATTTCAGCTTTACTTTTTACTTCTTGGTAAGTGTTATAGGTTAAATTAGCATAGCCTTTCCCTTCTGGCCCGTCCCAATATCCGGGAACAAAATCATACCGAAAACCATCAATATGATATTCTTCCAATAAATAACAGTTAACCGTAAAAAAGAAGTCTTGAATAAACTGATGATTAAAGTTTGTACATTCATCTATTTGCCCAAAACCATCTTCTGCAAAAGCTCCCATCAACACATTTTTATGTTTTAATTGTCTGTACAAATAGCAATAAGCAAAATGTTCATCTGTGTGGGAATAAACCATATCTAAAATTACAGCAATTCCTCTGAGATGAGCCTCATCAACCAACTTTTTCAAATGTTTGGGCTTACCAAAGCGCTCATCAACTCCAAAATAGCCAATCGGTTTATACCCCCAGTCTATGGTATTCACCACATTAGAAATCGGCATTAAATTAATACAATTAACTCCGAGATCTGCTAGATAATCCAATCGTTTAATTGTTTCTTTGAGATTGACACCAAACTCACTGATCATCAATTCATAGATGACTAAATCTTTTAAAGCTGGAGTTTTCCATTCTTTTTCTTCGTGTTTACTCCAGAGATAATCTTCTTGTCCCACCGTCACAGCCGATGCCTTTCCTCTGCCAAATTCTCGCGCAAACGGATCAATAATCCAATCAATTTCATCTTCTGAATTTTGCAGTTTCAAGCAATATCGATAAACATAACGTCCCGTTTTCCCCCAACTGGAATTTTTATGATATTTATCCTCGGGTTTGAGATGAACTTGACCTAACCAATAGTCTGGGGAGAGTGAATCATTTTTATAATCTAAGTGGCTGGGTTTTAATTCAAATTTATGGGGTTGAATGTCTTGTATAAACTGGTCATTTTCATGGATGATTTTGACAAAAACTTGATAATCTTTCTGAATAGAAATCTCGGGAATCAATAAGGAAAACTCTATCAAACAAGGATTTTTAGGGTCAATCCTCGCACCAAGCTTATCTAAGGGTAAACGTTCCATAGTATTAGAATTCCTCGGATTAGTTTTTGGGACAATTTATAAAATGAGCGTTTCAAGCCAACTTTAACAGAGATTATACAGGAATTGATAGTGTTCAACACAGCTAAATCCGTTACAAAAGACGATTGAATCTAAGTTGTAGCAGGTTCAGGGGATTAGCGGGATCGCCCCAAGAATTCCCAATCAGTGTAAGAGGGGTATAAGAGGGTTTAATTGTCCAATTTCAGCAAATTGATCACAAGTTTCTCAGCTAAAATACTCATTCTCCTGTAAACTGTCTTAAGATTCTCTTTAGCAAGTTAGAAAGGCTTGCTGAGAATTGTCAATCCTTGAGTAATACCCTCAATGGATTTGGGAAGCTCATTCACCATTGGATTCAATGAAATTGCGTTTAACCCCTAAAAGTTGGTGTCACATTCGCGTAAAACAGGCGATGGGATTTCTCAAATATCTTTCTTTGGTCATTTTGACATTGTTGATCACCGTTTCGGTGGCGAGTTTCAAGAGCGAAGCTGTTGTCAATCCTCAACCCTTCCAAGAAATTCGCGGCGTTTGGATGACTAGCAACGATACCGATATTCTGCGGGATCGTCCCCAATTACAAGAAGCAGTTAGCCAACTGGGACGGTTGAACTTCAACACGATTTATCCAGTTGTGTGGAATTCTGGCTACGCGCTTTATCCGAGTGCGATCGCCCAAGCCGCAGGGATTCAACCTTTTATCCGCAAAGGATTACAAGGACAGGATATTTTAGAGGAATTAGCAACAGTTGCTCATCAGCAAAACCTATTAGTAATTCCCTGGTTTGAGTTTGGATTTATGGCGCCTCCGACGTCGGAATTGGCGTTAAATCATCCTCATTGGTTGACTCAAAAACGGGATGGAAGTCAAACTTGGATGAGTGCCGCAGGTGAAGTCGTTTGGCTAAACCCATTTCATCCGGAAGTTCAGAAGTTAATCACCGATTTAGTTTTAGAAGTGATTACTCAATATAACGTCGATGGAATTCAGTTTGATGATCACCTCAGTTTACCCAATGAATTTGGCTACGATCGCTATACGATTTCGCTTTACAGACAACAAATGAATGCTGATCCGCCTTCAAATCCCCAAGATCCAGCCTGGATGCGTTGGCGAGCCAATCAAATCACACAATTTGTTAAAAAACTCAATAAAGCCATCAAAGAAAAACAGCCGAATGCGATTTTTTCGATTTCTCCGAATCCTCTTCATTTAGCCTACAATACATACCTACAAGATTGGGTGAGTTGGGTTCGACAAAATTTAGTAGATGAATTGATTGTACAGGTTTATCGTCCTGATATCAATAGTTTTATTTCGGAAATTATGCGGCCAGAAGTTCAAGAAGTTCGCAAAAAAATTCCGACTGGGGTGGGTATTCTCACAGGTTTAAGAAATCGACCTGTTCCGATGCGACAGATTCAGGCGAAGGTACAAGCGGCGCGTCAACAGGGTTTAGGGATGTCTTTCTTCTTTTTTGAAAGTCTCTGGGATGAGGCTCCTGAACCAATTCAAGAACGACAATCTTATTTTCAAGCGTTGTTTAATTTACCCGCAACTCGAACCTTAAGTTCAGCCGCTTCTGCGGTGACTTCTGAAGCTTCACCGCCTTCAAAAAACTAAATTAAGGAGAGAATAAAAACCACTAAGACACTAAGACACTAAGAGCGATCTTGGTGTCTTTTTTGTATTGATAGAAGAAACACCACAAAGACACTAAGACACAAAGGAAAGATTTTGTCATCTTTAATAAAAGATTACCCAGTTTATAGCATTTTTTCCGAATGGTGAGGTTAAAAAATTCTAATTTTTTGAAAGTCTCTGGGATGAGGCTCCTGAACCAATTCAAGAACGACAATCTTATTTTCAAGCGTTGTTTAATTTACCCGCAACTCGAACCTTAAGTTCAGCCGCTTCTGCGGTGACTTCTGAAG